>JAYEFV010000147.1:0-44115 GCA_034658755.1 Thermodesulfobacteriota bacterium
GACGGTTTCGTAAAAAGTTCAAATTCAAGGCGTGCAAATTTTGTAATCATGAGGCGTACTTTTCGTACGTTGAATGATTACGAAATGCAGCACAACGCAGAAGTTGGACTTTTTACGAAACCGTCAATTTTCATGGATATGTTTAACAAGATGGCCCAGTTCGGGAAAAATAAGGGCCTTGCAAACCAATTTACAGGCTTTAAGGCTTCCCGGCATGCAAAACACAATGGTTGCTCCAATTACGCCGGCAGTGGCACGGGATAAAAGAGCGGCAGAATCTATCTGTTCAAAACTAAGCTGGGCAAAAAGGGGTCCAAATGCCGTGAGTTCCTTTTTAAAGAATGGACGGACCGCTTCAATGGTAACATCTTTGTTGCTAATGCCGGTGCCGCCGGTTACCAGGATGACCTGAGCACCATAATCGCTTATGGTTTCATGAACCGTTTTGGTTATTGTTCCGGTTTCGTCCGGAACAACCCCATGAAATACAAGATTGTGACCTTCCTTCTTAACCCGTTTGCTGATCCACTGGCCGCTTTTATCCTCTTTCATTGAACGTGTGCTTGATACGGTAATAATACCCACATTAACCTTCTTCGGAGCGTCTGCCTTGTGTTTCTTTAAACCCATCTTATCTCCATACCGGCATTTTCAAAACCCGTTTTTGATGAACTCTTTAAGAGTCTTGTACGAAACCATCATTTTTCCTCGATTACAACCTTATCCTCGCCGTCATGTTCTTTTAATAATACATTTACGGTCTCGGAACGCCTTGTTTCAACAAATTCCCCGACATAATTAGCCTGGATTGGAAGCTCCCTGTGACCCCGATCCACCAGAACGACAAGTTCTATACGACCCGGTCTTCCGAAATCTATCAATGCATCCATGGCGGCCCGTGTTGTCCGCCCGGTAAACAGGACATCATCGACTAGAATAATTTGTTTCCCGTCAACCGAGAAGGATATATTCGTGGCTTTAACAACCGGATTGGGACTAATCCGGGTCCAGTCATCCCGATACAGTGTAATGTCCATTTCACCTGTCTGTATTTCAATCTTTTCGATTTCATTAATGCTGGACTGGATACGTTTTGCCAGATATACACCGCGGGTTTGAATTCCGATCAGGGTTAAGTTCTCCACACCCTTATGCTCTTCAAGAATCTCACGGGTAATTCTTTGCAGCTTACGATCTATGTCCGCTTCATCTAAAATGATATTAATTGCACCCATTTCTTTTCTCCAATATCATAATTAACGTCTGGAAAAATCTACAATAACCCATTTCCCTCGATATTTTTATCCAATTTTTCCGAAAATCAGGTTTAAATTCCTATATCATGCACAAAGGTAAGATCAAGATTATTATGATATTTCTTTGCAATAGAAATCAAAATCTTATTGAAACGGCCTTGATTTTGCCCGATATTTTTCCTATTGTAACATAACAAGTACATGAATTTTTACATAAGACTCCGTATGATCATTATTTTATTAATTCCGTATTCGCTTTTATAAAATGAAACCTTCCGTTACCGGCGTCATATTGGCAGGTGGACAGAACACACGTTTTTCAGGAACAAACAAGGCGTTGATTCGTGTGGGTGACAAATGTATCCTTGACCGCATATATGACGTCTTTAGCGATCTTTTTGAGGAAATTATTCTGGTTACCAATGACCCGGTTCAATATCTTGAGTGGGATTTAAATATCGTGACAGACCTTTTCCCAATCCGAAGCTCGTTGACAGGGATACATACAGGCCTTTTTTATATGACGACCCCGTATGCGTTTTTCGCGGCTTGCGATATTCCTTTCCTTGAAAAGGGGTTGGTTGAAACTATCCTTAACCATATAGAACCCGGTGTTGACATTGTTATCCCTGAAACTTCAAAGGGCCTTGAACCGCTTTGTTCAGTATATTCAAAACATTGCCTTAAACCCATAGAACAGCAACTTGTTAAGCAAGAACTTAAAATCCGGCAAGTTTTTCAGAAGGTTCGCGTTAAAAAACTACCTGAAAATATTTTGCGTGAAAATGATCCGGATCTGGTCTCTTTTTATAATATCAATACCCATGATGATCTGGTCAGGGCTGAATATATTGCAACTTGTAAAACAGTGGAGTAGCCATGGATTTAACCCATATGATCGATACAATTAAAAATCACCCCGCGTATCACCGGGCAGGAATGATCCTGTGCCATAACGGGGTGGTGCGCGACACATCACGAGACGGTCGGAAAGTATCGGGTCTGACCCTCTCGGTTGATCATGAAAAACTGTGCCAGGTGCTTGAAACGTATAAAAGAAAACCCGGGATAGTAGAAATACTCGTTGAAATAGCTGAAAACAGGAACCTGGCCGTGGGCGATGATGTCATGCTGCTGGTTGTTGCCGGAGACATCCGCGAAAATGTGATCACCGTGCTGAGTGATACACTGAATGCCATCAAAACAACGGTTACCCAAAAAACAGAGTTTTTTGAATAATTCCAGAATAGTATTAGACTGGATTTACAGGATGGGCAGGATATAAAGTTGAGAAAAAACCCTAATAATCCCGTTCATAATGAGTTTGCAGCAGAAATTCTAATCCCTCGTGATCGAGATCCGGAAATTGCCTCATTTCGGGCAAAGGCAGATGTAATCCATCTGGCGGATGAGCTTAAGATTTCCCCGGGAATTGTCGCCGGGCGTTTCCAGCGTCTAACTAAAAAATGGAACTATTTCAACGGGTTTAAACGTAAGTTTCAGTGGATCGCATAAAAACGGTTGGATATTAAGACAATATAGTCAATTACATCCCGAAGGTTCCCGACTCTTTGATAGACTGCGACCGGAATGACAATTTTATTTGCCAAGTTAATAAAAAAGCGGTTACATTTACTACTGCCATTTATACACCAATATTGATGTTGACATTAAATGCAATTTACCATAGAATTTTATGAAGGGTCGTCGAATCGTCATTGTACATGGAATTCGGAACAAAGATAAAAAAATTCCCTCGAGACACCGTAAAGTTGCCTTGGAGAGAAAACGTGAATGGCTGGAAAGAAATCAAGTATGAAACGAAAGACCAATTTTGAACGATACCTTGAAACGCAGATGAAAGAGGCGGATTTTGTGAAGCGTTACCAAGAGGCCGGTGAAGCCTGGGATGTGGCTTTGCAATTAGCTGCTCTGCGCAAAAAGGCAGGTTTATCTCAAAAAGAACTGGCCCGAAAGGTGGGAACATCTCAACAGCAGATCAGCCGCCTTGAATCACCATCCTACCAGGGCCATTCCCTGAGCATGTTGCGCCGTGTCGCAGAAGTCCTCGGAGCAAAGATCCATGTCGAAATCCGACCAGAAAATCGTTCAAGACAGTCGGCAGTAGCTGAAAAAGAAGTAACTTACAGAAACAACAGAAAATAATGTAAAGAGGAGGGTCTGCTTTTGACTTTTGATATATATTTAAAGGAATCAAAAGCAGACTTGGCCGCTTAATGCCCCTTTAACTTGCTGAAACAAATTAGAAATTTGTAATTCTAGGGGCGGTTATCCTCGTTGATTATGACATCAACCGACAGATAGAGCTTAAAAGCTACGGCTGCCGCTTTTTGAGGCTGAATAAGTTCAACCTGCGGCCGGAGCTGGAAGGTGAGACAAAGACGGATGTTTTGGATAGATTTTTAAGAAAGGCGTTTGCAGTTGAATGACACTGATTGAAATCAATTCTCCAACAATTTGTTGGAGAAATTCCCTGGGAGTAAAATGTTAAAAAGATCCCTGCCACCCAGAGCGAAGTGGTTAAAATCTATTATCGCTTTTGCGAATGGAGCTGGAGAGGAGTTAATTCTTGGGGTAGATGATAAAAGCAGAGATATAGTAGGAATAGAAAATCTTTTATGATAAAAATGCGTTAGAATCAACTGACTGCGGCAGGAGGAAGGGGTTATCAAATGAATGATTCATTAGAAAAGGCAATAAACACTGAGCAGGTAATTTGCAGGATTTCAGAGACATCTTCCCGGAGTTGAGACACATGGATATTTCAAATTTGTTAAGAGAACTCAAAGAAGAGGAAAAAATTATGCATGTGGGGTCAAAGAAGTTCGGACACCGGTGGTTTGTTTAAATTACATTTAAAAAGGGTTTTTTTTTAGATCGCAAAGATTGCAACTTCTTGAAATTCCATATTTAATTGCAATTTAAAATACATTGAAAAAGAAATTGGGGAAATCGGAGAACAGTATACATATTATCGCCTTTTTTTCTTCGGTAAATAGGTATACTGGCCATGGAGTTAGCTGGAATTATATTAAAGTGGCGCTTCGTTTGCTTACCGGTTCCTCATTGTGATCGTCAGACTTCTATACAATGGGTGCGATATGATAGAAAATAAATAAGGAGATAATGAGATGAAGAGGCTTTCGGAATGGCGCTATGGAACACCGGATGAAAAGAAACTTTTGGCAAGATGCCGCGATATTGTGGTTGCGATAGAACCTGGCGCGGATGTCATTCTTTACGGTTCTCATGTGAGAGGAGATTCAAGGCCGGATTCCGATTACGACATTTTTGTTTTGGTGGATTGTTCGCTTACCAGGGAAATGGAGGACCAGATTAGTTTTGCTCTTTATGATCTGGAGTATGAAGCCGATGTTATCTTAAGCGTGCACGTTTATGAAAAGAGTTTCTTTCAAAGCCCGTTAGGAAAGGCCATGCCATTATTCAACAATGTGAGAGCAGAAGGGGTTCTCATATGAACGATGCTGAGATAACCCTGATACGGTATCGTATAGATCGGTCTAAAGAGGCATTATCGGCTGCAAAATTACTTTATGAGCAAGGCCATTACAATGACGCGGTGAACCGGCTTTATTATTCTTGCTTCTATGCAGTAATAGCACTATTGGCAACCGAAGGGATACATCCGCACAAACATACTGCTGCCCGGGCCTTTCTGAATAAAAACTGGATAAAGACCGGCAGACTTTCTAAAGAAACAGGGCGGACATACAATTCGCTTTTTGACAGGCGCGAAAAGGGGGACTACGGAGATTATTTTCGATTTAGCAGAGATGATGTTGAGGATGGGATAATAAGTGTCGCGAAAGCCATTGAAAAAATTTTTCAAGCAATAGAAAAACAACTGTCCGAATCCTGAATTAAATTGTCTTACATAAACAGGATTGTATATTATAAAAAGAAAGGCCCTGCTCATGCAGAGCCCATTCGCCTGCTCATATGGCGGAAGCTTTAGTCATTTATACTTGCTATCGGCAATTTTTTTGAAAAGCCAACTCTTTTTTATTTTTTTGAAAGGTTCCATATATGACAATCCCGGATATTATTGAGAATTTCGAGTATCAGCTTTTTGATGTGCTCAATGAGCTTCTGGAAACAAGGAAACCCGCTGATTTTGCCAGCGGGTTTTTTAATATTGGGGGTTTTGCCCTGATCTTCGAAATTGGGACTTTTTACGAGTTTGTCAAATAGTGACGAATGCAAGAAACAGGCAAAGAAAAAAATGATATGCACATAAAGGATTGGCCTGAAGGGGATCGGCCCCGGGAAATTCTTTTGGAGAAAGGCCCGGAGGCTTTGAGTGATGCCGCGCTTCTTGCTATCCTGCTGAGAACAGGAAGGCAGTGGAAAAATGCCATAGCCCTTGCGAGAAAGATGATAAGCAGGTTTGGCGGGCTCAATGGGTTGATGATGGCAACACAGGATGACCTGTTGAGTGTCAAGGGGATCGGAAAGGCGAAGATGGCTCAGATACTTGCCGCTATGGAAATTGTAAAACGCCGGCTACGCCAGCCCCTTGAAAAGATTAACATTATCGAAAATCCCCGTGATCTTTTTGAATATCTAAAGGCATCCATGAGCAATCTTTCCCGTGAGGAATTCCGGCTTCTTCATCTAAACAGATCAAAACACCTGATTGCGGAAGAGGTTCTGTTCCGTGGAACGGTTGATGAATCAGCGGTTTATGCCCGGGAAGTTGTTGAATCCGCTTTAAGGAGAAGGGCCTCAGCCCTTATTTTTGTCCATAACCATCCCCCACCGGCCTCGCACAGTTCAGTCCGGAGGATATCGAATTGACGAAAGCGCTGATAGCCGCTTGCAGAGCCGTTGACATTCCAGTTCTGGATCATGTTATTGTGGGGAATGACGGTTTTTTGAGCATGAAGCAAGAACGACCGGAAATTTTTGCAACAGGACAAATTTAGACAGGATAACAGGATAGACAAGGTATTTATTATGAATGAAAAAATGATCAAGATTTCTATTGAGCGGATTGAACAGGCTATTTTTTTAATACGAGGGCAAAAAGTTTTGCTGGATGCTGACCTCGCCCAGTTGTATGGAGTAGAGACAAAAATT
Organism: Thermodesulfobacteriota bacterium; assembly: GCA_034658755.1. Taxonomy (GTDB): domain Bacteria; phylum Desulfobacterota; class Desulfobacteria; order Desulfobacterales; family UBA11574; genus S5133MH16. Next base: position 6,378 of record JAYEFV010000147.1, read on the forward strand.
CTGAACAAAGCTGTAAAGCGAAATTTGGATAGATTTCCAGAGGATTTTATGTTCCAACTTACGGCTGAAGAAGCGAAAAATTTGAGGTTCCAAATTGGAACCTCAAAAAAGCAACGCGGTGGACGCCGGTATTTGCCGTATGCCTTTACTGAACAGGGTGTCGCCATGCTTTCCGGCGTATTGAACAGTCCGAGGGCCGTTAAAGTGAATGTTGAAATCATGAGAGCCTTTGTGCGGCTTCGCCAGTTATTGGCCACCCACACCGATCTTGCACGCAAGATGACTGCCTTAGAGCAAAAATACGATGAGCAGTTCAAAGTTGTTTTTGACGCGATCCGTGCCTTAATGGCGCCGCCTGAGAAACCACGCAAGAAGATTGGATTTGAAGTAAAGGAGAAGCGTGCTGTCTATGGCCGTCGGGGCGAAAAACAAAAAAGAAAAACCTCAAAAACAAGCAATAAATGATAAGTAGGATTTCTATATTATTTTGCTCTATCAAGTCTATCCTGTTAATCCTGTCTGAAAAAAATTTATGAAAAAACTGACACTCGCACAACTTGAACATCACTTATTTGCCGCGGCGGATATCCTGCGGGGAAAGATGGACGCATCGGAATTCAAGGAATACATTTTCGGCATGCTCTTTCTTAAACGGTGCGCGGATGTCTTTGATGAAGAATATGAAAGGATCATAAATTCAAACCTTGCCAGAGGCAGGACAGAAGGTCAGGCGATCAAACGGGCTGAAGATCCTGCAAGGTATGCGAAATCCTTTTTTGTCCCCAAAACAGCGCGCTGGGGAAAGATTAAACATGCGCACCGCAATATAGGCGATGAGCTGAATAAGGCATTGCTTGAACTAGAGTATTACAATCGAAGCCTTGAGGGTGTGCTCGGGCATATTGATTTTAACAGGAAAGCCGGGAAAACAAAAATTCCTGACCGGAAACTTCGCGATTTGATCGATCATTTCAATAAATATCGCCTGAGAAATGCAGATTTTGAGTTTCCTGATCTTATCGGTGATATCCGCAGGCTCATTGAAACTGCCAGGCATAATGTTGCAGTTACGGTTAACGCCAGCTTGACCATTCTTTACTGGCAGATCGGCAGCCGTATCCGCCAAGATATTTTGAAGGAAAAGCGGGCGGACTACGGTGAGAAAATTATCTCGACACTGTCGATACAATTGGTCAAAGAATTTGGAAATGGTTTTTCCCGTCCCAATCTTTTTCGAATGGTTCGCTTTGCTGAAGTTTTCCCTGAAGGGAAGATTGTCTCGACACTGTCGAGACAATTGAGTTGGAGCCATTTTGTCGCGATCCTACTGTTAAAAGATGATCTTCAATGTGATTTCTACACTGAAATGTGTTGATACATGACCGAACTACCGAAACGCAAATTACTGGAACAAAAACTTTATAAAGCAGTTGAAACAGTACGGAAGAGGCTGAAGGCGAAACCTATGCTTTTCATATCATAACGAAAATCTTGTATTTTTGAAGCTTTTTCGTTATCATAATTCAAGGGAAATAATTAAAATGGGTGAATATGAAAAACACATTCGCATGGCACGAGAAAAGCTGAAAGCTGTAAGAAATGCCTTTAAAAAGGGGCAACATACTGTCGTTGGTGATCTTGCTACTAAGGTTGTTGAGCAGCTTGAGGAATAAAAGCATATACAAAAAGATTGTCAAGCGACTTTCAATTGTCGAGGATTTAAAAGCAATAATCCTTTACGGTAGTTTTGCAAGGGGAGACTATGGGCCAAGGTCTGATATTGATCTGATGCTAATTACCACTAAAAAAGAAACTATCGAGGAGTTACAAGACACAATTATTTCTCTTGAACTTGGACGGAGTATCCAGCCGGTTATCAGGACCGAAAAGGAGTTGGCAGAAACGGATACCGGCCTATTGCAAAACCTCTTTCTTGAGGGAAAGATACTTTTTCTGCGCGAGCCACTTGACATTGATATCTCTGCACTTCTCCATCTCAAGCCATTTCTTGTTTATACTTTTGACCTTGGCAATCTTGATCAAAAAGCAAAGGCCAGGTTTAACAGGGCTTTTTACCCCAGAGTGCGTGAGAATTACAATTACCCTGGAGTTCTCACCGAACTAAATGGAAGAAAAGTTGCCAGTGGTTGTATCATGGTACCTTTTTCTAAAAAGAAACCCGTTGAGAAATTCTTCAAGTCGCAAAAAGTTAAATTCAATTCTTTGCGGATATGGAAATGATATTGGTGGAATGGATTTTTTTTCTTCGCAGGCCTGAAGCGAAGACAGCAACATTGCAGAGGTTGAAATGCCGGAGACAATAACCTTCAGCCTTTTTCCTTCGGGAAACGGGTATACTGTCCCTGGAGTTAGCTGGAATTATATTAAAGTGGCGTTTCGCTTGCTTACCGGTTCTTCATTGTGATCGTCAGACTTCTATACAATGGGTGCGATATGATAGAAAATAAATAAAGGGTCAAACGTAGACTTGATAATCATATAAAAGGCTGCGACTTGGAGCCATGACGATTATGTTTTGAGCCAGAATTGATAAAATACGTATTGCTCGTCAAGCGTAACATTTTCCTTTTGTCTAAGAGATACATTTATCGAGAATAAAAGTTGGTTTGTGAATGATTCGCCATGCAGAGGTGTGGCAACGGAAAATGTCACTACAGCCTGACGAGCTGGAAAAGAAATAAGACACCTCCCCATCCATAGCAAACAATGCTATGGACCAGTACGTATTTTACGTAACACAAACACTTTGGATATAGGAGGTGTCTTATGAGAGCATACGCTGGAATCGATTTACATTCAAGCAATATTACATTGGCATTATGGATCAGGATTACAAAAGGCTATTTGGTCGGCGGCAACCAAACAATCTGAACGATGTTTTAAAGGTATTGGAACCATTCAAGGCTGATCTGGAAGGTGTTATCGTTGAATCCACCTACAACTGGTACTGGCTTGTGGATGGGTTGCAGGAACATGGCTATACGGTCCATCTGGCCAATCCGTCGGCGATAAAACATACGGATGACAGATGGGACTCTTTTTGGTTGGCGCACATGAAGCACTTAAACATTTTACCTGAAGGTTATATCTACCCAAAAGAACAAAGATCTTTACGCGATTTACTGCGAAGAAGACTATTTTTTGTAAGACACAGAACAGCAAATATTTTAAGCCTGCAAAGTACAATTACCAGAAATCTTGGAATTAAGATTTCGGGTAACAACATCAAAAAGCTTAATATGGATGATGCTAATGAACTATTCGATTCATCGAACCTGGTATTCATGGCCCAAAATAATATCGCAACAATTAAGCATTTTGGGAAGATAATCAAGGGCATATAAAAAGAAATAAAATCCCAGGTTCAACTTCGCAAAGAGTTTGTAATGCTAACTACCATACCTGGAATTGGAATAATCCTGGGTCTTACAATTATGCTTGAGGTAGGAGATATAGGTCGGTTTTCCAAAGTCGGCAATTACTCCTCCTACTGCCGTTGTGTCAGTAGTAAAAGGCTTTCAAATGGTAAGAAGAAAGGGGAAAACAACAAGAAGAACGGCAATAAGTATTTAGCCTGGGCCTATGTTGAAGCAGCTCACTTTGCCAAAAGGTACATTCCCAAGGCCCAAAGATTTTATCAGCAAAAAATGGCTAAAGCCAACGGCGCTGTTGCAACCAAGGCCCTTGCCAACAAGTTGGCCCGTGCTTCCTATTTTATCATGCGAGACCAAGTACCGTTTGATGAAGACATGCTTTTCAAATAATCGGTTTGGGTGCGATAGTGAACCGGCAAAGGGGTTGGCTTAAAACCATAAGACTTGATTGGTAACTGCAACGCCCGCCAGCAGCCGGAAAGCGTTTTAACATCCTGATTCGCCTATGCCGTGAGTCCACAAGGGGTTGGCTAATAACCATAAGATTTGTGATAAAAACAATTGAACACGGTATGGCACCGAAGATTTTCTGGGGTCCGATTCAGCCGTCGTAGCCATAGGCTACTATGGCGAAGTCTGCATGGACCAGGGGCCGTGTTTTAAGTATTGTGCATAAAACACAATTGCCTTGAACCTGATGGGCCTCCGGCTCGTAGAGCCTACGCCTCGGAGAGTGACTGGTGCGGATCAATATATACTGACTGATAACCAATAAAAATGAAATAACGGGTGCGAGATAGGTGGTAAAACAATACCGTGCTGTGGGGAACTAAGAGCCAAGCGAAAAAAAAGAGGTATTTTTTTCATGGGAGAGGTGTTTTTTCTCTTGACTTACCCTTTAATGGGTGACCTCTTACCTTTTATATGCCTATATTGGTTGAAAAATGGTGAAATAAACCACTTTTTTCAACCAAAGGTAAAAATGAATAAGATTTATCCGACTAATCTAGTTCGAAAATTGACCGGGGTGACTCTTAACCAGTTAAAATATTGGGTGAGAATTAATCTTGTTTCTCCGGAAAGAGATGGCAAGTTTTCTTTCTATTCTTTTAAGGATATTGTTAAGTTACGAGTATTGGTTTCATTGAGAAAGAAAGGATTAAGTCTTCAACAGGTAAGAAAAGGGATAAAAAATTTAACCATGATGTTACCAGATGAAGAGCCAATTACTAGGCTGATCATCTATACCGATGGAATGGACATGATTGTTGTTGAAAAAGGGAAATATTTCAACGCAATAACAAGACAACAGTATATCCGATTTGACACGGAACAGATTGGTGCTGAGATAATTAAGTTACAAAAAACGAATAGTACTTTTATAAAAGAAAAGGCTAATTTTGAAAATAAAAAAAGTGATACCTCTCCCATATATTTAAGCTATTGCAGGATGGATGAAAGAAAACAATTGCAATGAATGTATTAAACACAGTTCGCAATGAATTAAATCAATTAGGTTATTATCTTAAGGGGTACCCGAATTTAAAGGATTTTGCAGAAATTCACAGAGGTATTGAGTGGAATATTTCGCTTATAGAAAATAGGAATATATTAATATCGTTTGACCCAAAGCCTGGATTCAGCAAAGGGCTGGACAAGGTTCCAGGAAAAATAGAGCCTTTCTATGCCAAAGAATTTGTATATCTAAATGTGGATGAACCTTACAGAATAAAAAACGTACATTCACTTCCATGGAATAGGACGAAGGTAATTGCAAATAGACACATAATCAGCCGTGGGCCATGGCGGATTGTTGGTTTCCCGGATTCCAGCGGTTTGGTTTTTCATGAAAACTTTATTGGAATTTGGCCAAAAACGAATATGACAATTGAAGTGCTTTCAGCTCTTATTAACTCACCTTTGATCAATGCAGTTCTTTATGTGCATGAAGGTAAGCGTTTTAATCGGATTTCTACACTGAAACAAATTCCTGTTTCATTTCCCGGAGCTATTGATACTGAAAGAATCACTCAGCTCGTCAAGTACTATGGCAAACTCCGACCAGGATTTAAAAGAGGTTCCGCTACAACACCAATCATCCAAAAATGTATTCAGACACTTATGGAAATCGACAGCTTGATTTTAAAAGCCTACGATCTCCCTCCGAGGCTTGAACGCAAGCTGCTGGAATGTTTTAGAGGGTATGCACGGGCTGTTCCATTTGATTTTCCTGAATATTACCCTGAAGACTTTAGACCTTGTATTCCTTTACACAAATATCTTGAGATGGATTTAAAGCAAGCCAGTGCGGGAGAACTGCTCAAAAGAATCACGCCCTTTGATTCCGAAGATATGCATGATTTTTTTATGGACATTTAGGCAGGGCAATCCTGATGGACGGATACCTTATAACGAATAAAGAATTAATGGCTGTGTTTCAGGTTTCAAAAGGAAAAGCGGGATGCAGAAAAACAAAATTGGCAGAAACCAACCGTGCCCCTGCGGTAGTGGAAAAAAATTTAAAAAATGTTGCTATGGTAAAATATCGGTGGATAAGTCTTCAAATATGCTTTTGCCACTTTTAAGCGAAATTAATTATGGATCGCCGCCTTTATTAAACGATTCTTTTTTTATATCGAATCGGGTGCATGAAATTTCTGCACCACGTTTGCTTTATTCCAATTTATTAAATCCCGAAGTAGAGCAAATTGCATCGAAGTTGACAAGCCAATTGATAGATCGTGGACAAAAAGAAGCTATTGACATTGAAAAGGCAGAAAATACTGATGAGCTTATTAATTTAATGCGCAAGGGGGTAGATGTTTTAAATCATGAAATATTAAAAGAAAAGCTATTGCAAAAAAAAGAAACAACGGTTCCAATTATTCTAAATGAATTGAAGAAACCTCAAAGTTCTCAATTTGTTGAAATATCAATAATAATATTGTACTTCTCAGAGATAGATTGTTCGAATGAGATTTTAGAAATACTACAAAAAACAAACTTAAATGCGTATACGGTCTCATTGCTTTGCATTCTTTTAGGATTTTATGGTGTAGAAGAATATGTCGAAATATTATGGAAATATTACCATTATTTTAAAGATCGATATCCTAATGAGACATTTAGTGATGGCCCATTAATAAGTTTATCAGAGATATGGGAAAGAAAAAAGGAAAGTAGTTAGAGATGATGGCAGACGTTTACACTTTGGGAATTGATCGGAAAAGGTGAATCGGATGACACGCAAGAAAAAAACCGGTAAAAAACCGATTGAGCAGCATGATCACAAGGGCAAAAATCGGGGCAATAATCCGCCGGTTGGTCTGGTGACTCCAGATACCGACAAAAAGATGTTTGGTGTTGTTTCTTGAATTGTAAATATCATCACCTAGTCACTATTCAAGACGCGATACCATTTTTCTACAATCAAATCTAAAATACATAGAAAACCATGCTTTTCAAAAAGAGAGGCACATCCCATGCAAGAATTACCAGAAAATAAAACTGGGCATGAAAAGTCGATTAGTGATTCCATCCGAAATACAATAAGTTCGGCTTTTCAACAGGTTGGGTACTCCAAAAGAATGATTTTGCATGATGTAAGTTTTGTTGGGGAGGGTGGAAAACCTCACAAAGCAGATATGGTGGCCTATTCGAGTTCCCTGCGTCAAGATGCAGACACGGCTGTAATATCTGTAAAAGGGTCTGAAAACACGGAAAAAATTCAATTTGATGCGGATATTTCCCCATTCCGTGCATTGGCGACTCCAATTATCGTACTTGCAGAATACAGAGCTATTCATGGTGTGGCAGAACCCAGAGTGAGAACCGTAGGTCTGTGTAAAGATGCAGCTACATTTAAAAAGGAAAAAGCAGAAAGCAATATTATTCCCCTTTCCAGATTTGAAGAATACCTTAGAAATAATCAACAATTTTTCACGCCACGTCGTTTAGAGGAGGCAAAGTTGGTTCCCGTTCCCGAACAACTCACGTTGTTTGATATAGCTCCGCACCTCAATAAGCAAGCATTGCAAATCGCTGAGAAAGAACTTGTTGATCGATTTGAAAAAGGTGTCAGGGAAGTTATAAAATTCACAAGTGACGAATATAAGCAACGAGTTATAAATGCAGCTATTTCAGTACTTGGTGCCCGAATCCTTCGCGACAGATTGAAGAAAAATTGGCCACTCCCTTCCGGCGCAATAGAATTCTTATCTTTTGCTAAGAAATTTTTACCTGGCTATTTTGATATATCCAAAAAAATTGCTGGAATGCTCGACCCTCTGCTTAATCGATTACCCTCTGCTTTTGATTTTTCCCAGGTAAGTCTGGATATGGTTGGAAAATTTTATGCTTCAGCTTTTGTTACAAAAGAACTCCGGGACAAATGGGGGATTCACTACACTAAATCTTTGTTAGCAAGAACACTTTTGAGGCGGATGCCTATTGAAGAGCTTCCCCCTGACAAGCGTATTCTTGCGGATCCTACTTGTGGTTCAGGAAGCCTTTTAACAGCAGGCTACGAACGACTCGCGAATGCTACTTATCTTAGAATCCCTCAGAATGAAAGGCATCAGCGACTTGTTGGCACCATTTTCGGCAATGACAGAGATCAATTTGCCGCCGAAATAACGCGCATGACTTTGATGCTGTTTCATCCGCCCCACAAGAATAATTGGAAAGTAACTCATTTTGACGCAGAAAAGGATAGCTTTGGACGTAGATGGACAAAGGAAATTGAAGTGACACCAACTATCATCGTAGCAAATCCGCCCTTTGGAGGAAAAGGTGGAGGTGCATCTACCACAGTCAAACCAAGAACAAGACACCAACCTGATAGATCTGCTTTAATATTAAATCACTGTTTGAATATTCTTCCTGAAAACGGTTTGTTAGGTATTATTCTTACCGAAACAGTATTAGATCAGCAGTTATTGAAAACAACCAGACATCGGGTTTTAAAGGAATGCCAAATCATAGAACAGTGGGATATTCCGGTGGGATGGTTTGATAATGTAAATCGTCCTGCCATGGCGTGGATCTTACGCAAGACCGCTCCATCGTCCAAAACGGTTTATATCCGTTCTCTTTCTGATGTACCATCCTTAGGAAGGGAGGCGAAATTACATGGGACTATCCAAATTGATTTTGCCAATCCGCCTGAACACCTTGTTCCAACAGTTTTTGATGATATTTTGTCTAAAATGGAAATGAGTCCAAATTGCATCAAGGATTATTACAGTGTGATGAATGGACTTCAACCGCTAAAAGGAAAGGTTACGACGGAAAAATCTGAGAAGGCTCATTCATGGAGCGGCAATGCTATAGGTACTGATCCCTATACAGATTGCAGTAATGGTAATAAAGGCTGGTTGGAATTAATTAATGAAAATTTTGACGAAAGGAGCCAAAGGTTAGATTTGCGAAAACATCTGGATCAAAATGCACCTATGGTCATGCTTAGGGCAAATCGAAAAGCTCCCTGGAAATATAAATGGAGCTCAATGGCACTGATCAATATACCAGATAATTCCCGAAAAGTAGTGGCACCCTCAGCAAGTTATCATGTGACATTTTCTAAAAGCAATAATGATATTGATAAAACGAATAATGTCTATGCATTATGGGCTATTTTGAACCATTTTCTTGCCAGCCTATGGTTTCATGAACGCCAGAGGGTTCAGACAATTCCTACCAAAAATTACAGGGATTTCCCATTGCCGAAAGTTTGGAACATAAAGAATATCAAGTTATTAGCTTCAACCGCAAAAGAACTCATTGACACAAAAAGAACAATCTATTCAAAACCGATACTTGACCCTCAAGATAGTCCAAAAATCAAGGAAATGGTGAAGAAAATTGATGATATTATCTATCAGATGTATGAAATCAAACAAGGAGAAAGACGACGGATCGAAGCCTTGTTTGGCGAAGAACAGCGTCCTTTACTTGTAGACATTGAGCAAACAAAAAAAGCTGCCCCAAAATCAAATATTGGTTCCGGTATCATTTATGACGAACCGGAATGGGAAACCACTTGCGAAACCTTAGAACTCCACTTTGAAAAAAACCGTATAAGGCTCACTATTGACGGATTGACAGATTGTTCTGAAGATCTCGGATCTGCCGAAGATGGGATCTGGCTGAAAATAATTCCTGCCATGCCGGGATGGCTGTTGGAGAATGGGGCTGTGGGCTGGGTTGACATTACTACGGATAGCGCCAAAAAATTAAAACGATCCCCTGAAAAATACGTCCTTGGATTTCGCCTTCACAAGAACGCCTACAAGACACAAGATGAGATTGACAAATGTTTGCTCCTTGCCTCTAATGCGGAAATGAAAAAGGCGGAGGCAAATGGGTAAGATACAATATGATTATGAAGTCATATTTATCGATGTAGGTCAGGGAGATGCCACACTTATACATCAATTATCAAATATGCATTCTGTTTTAGTTGATGCAGGAATTGCAAAGCCGGTCTTAACCGCCCTTAGGCAGAGCGCTCAACTTAAAGCAATTTTCATTACCCATTGGGATAAAGATCATATCGGCGGTATGTCAGCCGTTATTAACTGGTTATCGAATAAATATCAGAAAGCCGTCGATGTTTTCATAAATCTTCAAGATACGTCCACTAAGATTGCAAAAATATTAAGCAGAACACTTGATGAAGCATGTGAGAATGGAACAGTTGAGTTAAAACATGCATGTAACGATTCAAAGAATCCGATTGAAATAATCAATGGAAGTTTTTTGATATTATGGCCTCCTTATAGAAAAGTTATAAGGTATCCTGATAACAGAAATTTTGGTTCTTTAATTCTTCGCTTTGATGTTGGAGATTTCAGCTTAGTTCTCGGCGGTGATGCTGGTGGAGATGTTTGGCCTCTTGTTGACCAGACAGTACTTAAAGCAGATGTTTTCAGGTATCCCCATCATGGCGGAGAGCTTTTCACAGGCAAAAACAGTTGGTCGGCAGAGGATCTTATATCGAAAGTGAATCCAGACTGGATAGTGGTATCCGTGGGTGTAAACAATCCCCACGGCCATCCTTCTGAAGAATTTATTAATGCTCAATCACGGCATCCGAATATACAGGTTCTTTACACAACCGAAGGAAATATCAATTTGCAAATAAAAAGCGCCGTTGGAAATATAAGAGTGAGGCAATAAATGGCAAAGAAAAAGAAAAGCACACGAGTCCAGGACTATCGCCATGACAAAAAACGGAAAAACAATCCCCCCATCGGGATGGTGAGTTATGAGCCAAAAATCTCTGAGCCTAAAATAAAACGCTATGGCTATGATCCGCATCTTTCGCCTCAACTGATCTGGGCTGGCAAGCCCGGGCTCAAAACGATTGAGGTTGAAGACCGGTCAGGTATAGAAGTGGACTCTGTTTCTCTCCATGTACACGAACGGGTCAGTGCGCAGGCCATTATTAAGTCTGTTCAGCGAGAAGATAAACAGATGAAACTCTTTGCAGATCCTCAATTGCCTCTCCATAAGGCGGTTCAGTTTTATTTGCACGACGTTGACTGGGCAAATCGTTTGATTCTTGGGGACTCTCTTTTGGTGGCAAATTCCCTGATCGAACGTGAGATGATGGCCGGCAAGGTACAGATGATCTACATGGACCCGCCTTACGGGGTGAAATATGCCAGCAATTTTCAGGCCAGGATTGACCGGCGGGATGTAAAAGACAGCGACGAACATCTCACCCGGGAGCCCGAAATGATCAAGGCCTACCGGGACACCTGGAAACTGGGGATTCATTCCTACCTCACTTATATGCGTGATCGTTTGAGGGTATGCAGGGATCTGCTTGTAGAATCCGGATCAATATTTGTGCAGATTAATGATGAGAATCTGCACTTGGTCAGGACTATTATGGATGAGGTATTCGGGGGTTCCAATTTTATATCTCTCATAACATTTACTAAAACTACTGGCTTTGCTTCTGAACTTTTAGATTCGATTGCAGATTATATCCTATGGTACAGCAAAGATAAAAAACAGGTGAAGTTTCGACAGCTTTTCCAACCGAAAACAATGGGCCTGGAGGGAGCAAAGCACTATGATTTTATTGAATTACCGGATGGAACTCGCAGAAGACTTATTTTAGAGGAAAAAATTGATCTCACCTTGCTACCATCTGAAGTCAAATTCTTTTCCTCTGACCAATTAACATCGCAGGGTGAAACGCCAAGTGGTTCAGTTCCGGTTAAGTATGAAGACCGTATTTTTAATTGCCCTACTGGGCTTCATTGGAAAACAACACCAGAGGGAATTAGGAGACTTGGTGAGCAAAGAAGGTTATTGGTGCAAGGCAACATGCCTCGATACGCGAGATTCCTCGATGATTTTCCTGTTATCCCTATTAATAATGTTTGGGGAATGTTTCAACTCGCAGAAAAAACTTACGTAGTTCAAACAGCACCTGGTGCAGTTCAACGCTGCATTCTCATGACTACCGATCCGGGCGATCTGGTTTTTGATCCAACTTGCGGGTCTGGTACGACAGGCTTTGTGGCCGAGCAATGGGGCCGGCGCTGGATTACATGTGATACCAGTCGGGTTGCACTGGCTCTGGCGCGACAAAGGCTTCTCACCGCCACTTTTCCCTATTATAAGATTGATGATGAAGTCAACGGACAAAATCCCGGTTACGGTTTTAACTATAAAACAGTTCCGCATATTACATTAAAATCCATTGCACAAAATACACGCATTGATCCTCTGGCTGAAAAATACAATCCTCTTATTACTGATGCTCTAAAGCAATTTAATCAATCTGCAAACACCTCTTTTAAGGAGTGGGAGGTACCATTCGAACCTGATAAAAAGTGGTCAAAGAAAGCCAGGGAACATTTCAAAGAATTCCGCATGTTAAAGCAAAAAAAGCAGGCGGCAATTGATAAAATAATTGCAGAGGATGCGCCACAGGAAATTCTTTATGATCAGCCTGAAATTGACCGAAAAATTGTCAGGGTTTCAGGTCCTTTCACTGTTGAAGCCATTCCTCCGCCCATATATGAAGTTGAATCGCCGATTGGTGGCGAACCTGAATCTATTGAAAGAGATGATGCCATCGAAGCCCGTCCTGGTGTTGAAAACCATATCCCCACCCTTATCAATCTATTGCAAAAGGATGGGGTCACTTTCCCTGACAATAAAAAACTGACATTTGATGTCCTGACAACTCGAACAGGTGGGGTACTGCATGCAGAAGGGGAGGCAGAAGGCAAAAAAATTGCTATTTCATTCGGGCCGCTTCACGGTCCTGTCTCTTTAATGCAGGTGGAAGATGGATTGAGAGAAGCCTACATGGGAGGCTATGACGAAATCATCTTTTGCGGTTTTGCCTTTGATCCTGAAGCGCAGGCAGCAATAAATGCCAACGTTCATCCTAAAGTCAAAGCCCATGCCTCTCATATCCGGCCGGACGTTATCTTAAAGGATGCCGAAGGCGGTGATTTGTTAAAAACCACGGCTTCAAGTCAGCTATTTACCGTATTTGGCGAGCCGGATATAGACCTTGTTAAAAATAAGGGCGAGTTTACAATAAAGCTCCTTGGCGTGGATGTATATGATCCCATCTCCGGTGTTGTACACTCTGAAAATGTGGGACGGGTGGCAGCATGGTTCGTGGACACCGACTATAACAAACGAACTTTTTGTATTGTCCAGGCGTTCTTTCCAAATAAAAGCGCCTGGAAAAAGTTAGAGCGGGCTTTGAAAGGTAAGCTTGATGAGGATCGTTTTGAAATGCTTACAGGTCATGTCTCTTTGCCGTTTCGTCCCGGAAATCATAAAAGGGCTGCTGTAAAAGTTCTTGATCAGCGCGGTAATGAAGTCATGAAGGTGGTGGATCTTGAATAATCAGAATGATTTTAAAGGCTCCAGACACCTTGCCGTAGATGAGCCCATCATCAACTCTCCATTTGAAGAGCCGAAACAATATTGGGTTTATGACGCTTTTACCGGCCAGCCTGCAAAAGTCCCGGGCCGCAGGCCTGCCCATTACTATTTCCGCAGTCGAAGGCGGGCCGATGCCGCCCAAATCAGTCTTTTTGCTGATGAAGAAATGGTTGAACTCGAATCGGTCAACAAAATTCGTAACCGGGTTAAAAAATGGCGGGAAGGCGGATATAAAAATGTTGGCCACATTACCAGACAGCTTCTCAGACACTGGACCTATCCTGATCGTGAAAAAAAACTTTTTTTCTGTCAGCTTGAAGCAGCAGAGACCATCATCTGGCTGAACGAAATCCACAAGTCCGGCAGACACGGCCTAAAGATTCCTTATGATGAGCCTCTGGAAGAAGGCTTTCAGGACTTAAGGCGCCAGTGTCTTAAAATGGCTACGGGAAGCGGTAAGACCGTGGTTATGGCAATGATTATTGCATGGAGCGTCCTGAACAAAGTCCACAACAGGCAGGCCAGATGGTGCTCTGATACGGTATTGTTGGTTTGTCCGAACCTTACCATCAAAGAGCGTTTGGGAGGTACACCAAAGGGACAAAACGGCAGCACTGAACCTGAGAGGGCGCTTGTTGCCGGTGCCAAGGGCAATTATTATGATAAATTTGACCTTGTTCCCAGTTCCTTGAAAGAATATCTGGGACAGGCAAAACTCCTGATCACCAACTGGCATCAGTTTGCAGAGATAGATGATCGCAGGAAACGGAGCATTATCCAGCGTGGTGTGGAGAGCCCCTCGGCTTTTTGCAACCGTGTTTTGCGGGAACTGGGTAGCGCCAGGAATATTCTGGTCTTAAATGACGAAGCCCACCATGCCTACCGCCCGGCGCCTGTTGATGAAAATAATAGAAAAAAAACAAAACTTACGGCCGAAGAAAAAAAGACCAGGGAAAAAGCCACAGTTTGGATTAGTGCTCTGGATAAAATCAACAAAGCAAGAGAGATCAATCTTGTCGTAGATCTTTCGGCTACACCTTTCTATATCCAGGGGAGCGGTTACCCTGAAGGCAGTCCATTTCCCTGGATTGTATCTGACTTTGGCCTTGTTGATTCCATCGAATGCGGCATTGTAAAGATACCGCAGGTTCCGGTTGATAGTAATTCAGGCCGGCCTATTCCAGAGTATTTTGCTCTATGGAAATGGATAAATGACAGGTTGCCTGCCAGAGAGAGGGCTACGGGCAGGCGTAAACCCAAGCCAGAGGCAATACTCCGTGAAGCTGATGGAGCTTTAAAGCAATTGGCCGGGCAATGGAAAGCAAAGTATGAAGAATTCAAGAGTATAAACCATCCTGTACCGCCCACGATGATTATTGTTTGCGACAATACGAATATTGCAGAGCTGCTACATGAATATGTCAGTGGTGAACGCTGGGAGAAGTATCAGGATGAAAAAGGAAAGAAAAGAAAGAGGAAAGTTTACGGAACAGGCGGAGTGCTTCCCGAGTTACTTTCAAACAATGAGAGGCTTGAAAATACAATCCGTATCGATAGCAAACTTCTAAATGAAGCAGAAGAACGGGATGACGGGCAGACCAAAGAGGATGCCGCTGAATCCTTGCGCAAAAAAATAAGCACTGTGGGAAAGGTTGGTGAGCCAGGTCAGGATATTCGTTGCATAGTTTCCGTCTCCATGCTTACCGAAGGCTGGGATGCACAGAATGTGACACAAATTTTAGGCCTTCGGGCCTTCCTTTCTCAACTATTGTGTGAACAGGTTATAGGTAGAGGCCTGAGACGAACACAGTACGATGATTTTGCTGTTCCTGAATATGTTGATGTTTATGGAATTCCCTTTGAAGTTATCCCGGTAAAGAAAAAACCGGTTGGTCCAGCCCCTCCACCAACAAAAACGACCCTTATCCAGTCTCTTTCAGAAAGGGAGCATTTGAAGATTGAGTTTCCGAGGGTTGAAGGATTCGTTTATCAAATAAAAAGCAAAATCAGGGCTGATGTAGGAAATATTGAACCATTGAGTATTGATCCAAATATCGAGCCCACCGAAACGGTTGTGCGGGCGAGGGTCGGTTATCAAGTAGGCTCACCAGGATTAGTCGGTCCCGGTGAAAAAGTTACTCAAACTCGTGAGGCGTTTTATGAGAGTATTCGTCCCCAGCAAATTCATTATGAAATTTCAAGAAGAATAACTGCATCGCTATTGAATCAAGATGATTTTAAAATGCAGGCCAGACAAATGCTTTTTCCGCAGGTGTTACAAATTGTCAGACAGTATGCAAAGCCTTTATCTGAAGGGGGGCGTATTGAATATAATGCTATTGATTCTCGTGAGATAGGCCTTGAACGTTATGTGCAGATTATCGTTGAACGACTGTGTACAGCCATTCGACCGGATGAAGGAAGTGGTGAATCGCCACTGCTACCTCGTTTAGAACGATTCCGGCCCCGAGGGTCCACTCAGGAAGTTCTTTTCAGGACTTCGCGCCAGGCAAAACAAACAATCAAGAGCCATGTTTCCCATGTGGTTCTTGACACCAAAACATGGGAACGTTCAGTTGCTTTCCATTTGGAACAGAGTGAACTGGTGGAATCATATGTTCGCAATGATCATCTGGATTTTACAATTGATTACGAATTCAATGGTTCTCAGCATTCTTATATGCCCGATTTTTTGGTCAGGCTGAAAAATGGAACAAACCTTATACTCGAAGTAAAAGGATTTGAAGACGAGCAGGCACGTGCGAAGCATGAAGCTGCAAAAAGGTGGTGTGACGCGGTCTCCGACTGGGGAGAGATGGAAAAATGGAAATTTGATGTATGCAGAGATCCTAAAAAGCTTAAAGGTCTACTGGGAAAATAGGGGATATCCGTGAAATATTAATATGTTGGAATGAAATGGGACGTAGGTTCTGAAGCATTTACTCAGATTGGCAGGTAAATTAATTTTAAATAAGGAGAATATAAGATAAACACTTTCCAAATTGCGTTACGGCACAGGGACTTGCGGGACCTTATGATCATTTAATATATAACGTCCATAAATAAGTAAATAACTATCTTTTAAGCATGGGAAGGGTTGCGGTACATTAGTTTATAAGTTGACGTGGTAATTGAACTGAAGAAGGTAGTTGACCCCGATTAAATAAAAACAAAGTCAATTTAACTGGGCAGGCTATGTTGAATAATTGTAAGGATAAAGGGCGTAAAGGTCGGCACTTTTCACAACAAAAGGGAAAAAATTAGGAAGAATTCCCGTGTTGGCATATTTATCAAGCAGTATATGGGCATCGCCGGCACAGACACTGGTCAAGACAGTTAGTGGATATTCCTCTTGGGTATAGTTGTGAATATTTGCAAATGTTGAAGGAACAGTGATGAAGAAAAAGGAATTAAAGGAACTTATTGAACAAGGCGAGGGTTATTTTGTCGAATTTAAAGAACAGATCGGGGTGGGTCTCGATAAAGAGATGGTTGCTTTTGCAAATGCCTCTGGAGGAAAGATTGTCATAGGGGTGACGGATAGAGGTAAAATTATCGGATGCACAACCGACAATACAGTACGATCTAAAATTCAGGATATTGCCAATAACTGTGATCCCCGGATTTTGATACATATCGAAACAGTGCGGTACGAAGGCGTAAAACTGCTTGTTGTTTCAGTAGATGAAAGTTTCGATAAGCCTGTGCGTTGCTCAAAGGGTTTCTTTTTAAGAGAGGGGCCTAATTCTCAGAAATTGACAAGAAATGAAATATTAGCGCTTGCTGCTGGTGCCGGGAAATTCAAATTTGATATGCAGCCATGCAGAAGTTTCAATTATCCTGAAGATTTTGAAGACACAAAATGGCGCCATTTTTTAGATACAACAGGAATTGCTCCTCCTGAAAACAGTGAAGATTTACTGACAAATTTAGGTTTTGCAGAAGATAAAGCAGGATTTCGGATTACAAATGCCGGAGCGCTTTTTTTCGGCAGGGATATTGAATCTCATATTCGTCACAACTTTATTACCTGTGTGCTTTTTAAAGGTACTACCAAAACAAAGATACTTGATCGGAAGGATTTTAAGGTTGATCTACTTTCTAACTATGAAAATGCATTTCGCTTTTTACAGCAGCATCTCAAATTTGAGTACTTAATTGAAGATGGAGGGCCTCGAAAAGAAATTCCGGAAATTCCCCTAGAAGTTTTACGGGAGGGGCTTGTAAATGCAATTGTCCATCGAGATTATTATGAGGAAGGCGCTGGCATCCTTGTTGAAATCTACGACAACCGTGTGGAAATAATCAATCCCGGCCGCCTTCTTTTTGACAAAAGTAAGTTTGGAAAGCTGAGTGTAGCGCGAAATCCTATAATATTCGATGCGTTTTATCGACTTGGGATCACCGAGAAAATCGGCTCCGGTATTAATAGAATGCGTGAAGCTATGACTGAAAGGGGTATTAAAATTGCGTTTGATACAGAGGACTTTTTTATTGTAACCTTAACAAGGCCGGAAACTACACAAAAAGAAGTTATCCCCCAAGTTACCCCCCAAGTTACCCCCCAAGCTTTGAGTGATGTTGAATTGAGGATATTAGGATTTTGCCATGAAGAGAGATCAGCTTCAGAGATCATAAATTTCACAGGAATGAATCCGGATTATATCCGGAAAGATATCATTCCCAAATTGATTGAAAAGGACTTTTTGGTTTTAACAATACCGAATAAACCGAGAAGCCCTCACCAAAAGTATATCCTCACAGAAGCGGGAATGAAACATGTCAAAACAATGTAGAATCAGAGCAAGAAAACTTGGGCGGACTTGCGGTACATTAGTTTATAAGTTGACGTGGTAATTGAACTGAAGAACGTAGTTGACCCCGGTTAAATAAAAACAAAGTCAATTTAACTGGGCAGGCTATGTTGAATAATTGTAAGGATAAAGGACGTAAAGGAATTAAAGAATAAATAATCATTTTGTTTATGGAGAGACAGTAAGTGGTGAGCACTTCTGTGTGTTTGGTGTCGCATCTTGAATTGTGAATATTATTCAAGACGACACCATTTTCTGAGGTCACAAGCTGCTCTCCGAACAACTGGAGAATATCTACACCCTCATTGGGCAAATACCGGCGCAATAACATAAGCTGGAAGGGAAACGAATCAAAATGCCCATGTCACAAAACGAATTAGAGGATCTGAAATATGCGAAAGAACTTTTAGAAAACCCGGGGCTGGCTGCAAGAATCACTGATGCGTTGGGAACAGCTATTGATAAAGGGTTTGAGCTTCTGCCCGCCAAATGGTCAGAGATGGTTCAGCAGACCACAAAAGAATCATTGCGCAAGGCACTGGAATTTGCGGTCATAACCATGGATGATCGGCCAAGGGTATCTTCTTGGAGTTTTTTGCACAAAATGCTGGCTGCAACTTCCGGTGCAATAGGTGGCGCCTTTGGTCTTCCAGCTCTTACGGTGGAGTTGCCCGTCTCAACAATCATCATACTCCGTTCCATTGCCGATATCGCGCGGAGCGAAGGTGAAAAGATCAAAACGCTCGAATCAAAATTGGCTTGCCTGGAAGTTTTTGCCCTTGGAGGGAAATTGCCCGGAGACGATGCAACAGAAACCGGATATTTTGTGGTGCGGGCTGCTTTTGCCCGCGAGGTTTCCGAGGTCGCCAAATACATAGCGAAAAAAGGGTTGGCCGAGGATGGTGCTCCGGCGATTGCAAGGTTCATTACCAAAATTGCATCCCGTTTTGGAGTAAACGTTTCAGAGAAAATTGCAGCACAGGCTGTGCCTATAATTGGAGCAGCTGGAGGTGCATTGATAAACACGATTTTTATCGATCATTTCCAGGACATGGCACGTGGTCATTTTATCGTACGCAGGATTGAGAGGGTCTACGGGACTGACGAGGTTAAACGTCAATACGAACAACTATGATTAGTAAGAGGGGCATCCTGGAAACCATATGTGGTATTTAATATGAAAAAGCGACGTAAAAACGTTAGGTTAAAAAAATCACTCCCTAAACAGGATCACTATTTAATACGCATAAAACAGGGTGAACGATTGTATAAATTCTATTATTTTCGTCCCATGGCCGGGCTTCATTATCATTTTGAATATCGAATTTTGACAAAGGAAAAGATCAATGGAATGTTAGAAATGGTAAGCTATAATTTCAAAATCGAAAATGGTGTCCCACAAAAAAGCTCTATTATGAAAGTTCCCAAAATTTCAAAAGAACAATTGGAAGAAATTGTTCAAAATGTTATGAGAAAAACCAATACCGGCCCCAATGAGTTTGAGGAATTGGATCTTTCCGGGTTTTCAACAATAGATGAACAAATTGAATTTCTAAAACGTCGGGATAGGGTAGATACAATGTATATTATGTAGATAACAAAGAAAATTCATTATTAAATCGACAGGAAATGGAGTGAGTTATGGAAGAATTCACCCACATCGACAAAGAGGGACGTGTTCGGATGGTGGATGTCTCAGGTAAAAAACCGACTCTGCGTGTTGCCATCGCCCAGGGGGTTGTTTCCATGAGTCAGGAACCATTTGAGAAAATACTCAATCAGACTGCAAAAAAAGGGAATGTTCTCGAGACGGCAAGAATCGCCGGTATCATGGCCGCAAAAAAGACTTCAGATCTTATTCCCATGTGCCACCCGCTAAATATAAACCATATTGCCATCGATTTTTTCCCGAATAAAGTGAAAAATTCAATCAGAATCCAAGCCGCTGTTCGCGCTATCGATCAGACCGGTGTCGAAATGGAAGCTTTGACAGCAGTTTCTGTAGCCGGGCTGACCCTATATGATATGTGCAAGTCTTATGATCGTACCATGACTATTTCTGATATATGCCTTCTTGAAAAATCAGGAGGAAAAAGCGGTTTATTTATGAGAAATGGGGGTTAGGCGCTTAGTTGTAAATTTTGTGCATTTTGTGGCAAAAAAAGTTTGATCACACCACGAAGACCACGAAGAGCACAAAGGTTATATATTTTATTCTTCTTTTTCTTCGTGGTCTTCGTGGTGAAAATAAAACCGATCTTTTTTGGTGCCGGCTTGTCCGGGTTAGGGTTTAGCGACCAATAATCGGAGAGGTGAGTGATGTCAAAATATACTATCGCCGGTCTGGTTTCGTGGCTCTTCAGTGGATTGATACTACTTTTTCAAGCCATATCCTCATTAATGGGCACGGAAGAAAAAATGGCTTCCAAAACCTTAACTCTTGTCAGTGTTATTGGCCAGGGATATTTTAACTGGATAAATAGCCTTTCATGGGTCAGCGTTCAAAAAGCAATGAGTTATATTGTTACCATGCCTTTATTTGTCTTGTTGTTTTGTATTGGCATTTTATGCTTTTTACTGCATATGTTTACATCTAAATTATAAATTATGGCTTCGTAAAAAGTCCAACTTCTGCGTTGCGCTGCATTCCTCGTAACTGCGACGTACTATAAGTACGTCTCATTCCTCGGAATTTGCGCGCCTTGAATTTGGAGCTTTTTACTTTGCCATCAAAATCCGACTTTTTACGAGACCGTCATAAATGAACCCTTGGGTTAATAAAAGATACAATTCAATTATTGTCTTAGCAGTGTTATTTTCCCTCCTTTTGGCAGGATGCGCCCTCTTTAAAAAAGAACCGCCCAGGGTCAGGGAAACCGGGCTCATAAGGATAGCTCCGTCAGACTATCCTGAATTTTCTGATGATATGGACTATGACGGTTTGGAGCATGGCATTCTGCAAAGCATGTTGTATCTCAATAAAGTTCCGGCCGACAGAAAGTTCAGGTTTGACGAAAACGTCTTTGATGCCGCCCACATGATAAGATCTATGGAGCACTTTCTGGATTTTATTCAAACCAAACCGTCAATACAGGATCTGAAAAAATATATTCATTCAAACTACCTGGTTTTCAGGTCTGTGGGCAGGAGCAACCCGGGACAGGTTTTTTTTACAGGATATTACGAGCCTTCTTTAGAAGGAAGCCTGGAAAAAACTACTGAGTACCGGTTCCCAATTTATACCCGCCCCGGCGATCTTACTACTATTAATCTTTCCTTGTTTCTACCGAAACTTAAGGGGAAAAAAATCATTGGCAGATACACCGGCCAAACCGTTGTGCCCTACTATGACCGGAACGACATAGAATATAAGGGGGCGCTTGAGGGTAAAACCAAAGAGATTGCCTGGCTTAAAGACCGAATTGACCTGTTTTTTTTGCAAATCCAGGGTTCCGGGAAAATTTATCTTAATAACGACGATATCCTTCACGTTCATTATCATGCTACAAACGGCCGACCTTATCAGAGCATAGGCAAGCTGCTTATCAACACCGGCAAAATACCTCGCGAGGAGATGTCTATGCAAAAGATTCGTGCTTATTTGCACGACCATCCTGAAGAGGTTGAAACCATTTTGAATTATAATCCAAGTTATGTGTTTTTTAAAATTGAAGAAGACGGCCCCATCGGCTACCTGGAGGTCAAATTGACGCCGGGCCGATCCATTGCGTTGGACAGGCGTCTATTCCCTCGGGCCGGACTGGCCTTTATCAAAACCCATAAGCCCTTAATAAATGGTAGCGGGAAAATTTACAAATGGTCGGCTTTTTCTCGATTTGTACTGAATCAAGATACCGGAGGGGCGATCAAGGGGCCCGGCCGGGCTGATCTGTTCTGGGGGAATGGAACATATGCGGAAATAGCCGCCGGTCATATGCAGCACCACGGCACACTCTATTTTCTTGTTCTAAAACCGGATGCACTCGAATAGTTTTTATTATTTTAGTTGTGAATTTTATGCATTTTATGTATAAATTTCATCACTTAAAAAAGTGTAAAGTGATCTAAAATGCCTAAAGTTGAGGAAAGCGCTTTCAGCGCAAATATCAGTTTTTATTTAAATTGACAGCGCCAAAGGCACATACATTAATCCGCCAAAAATCGGTGGCGGGTTAACTTTAGCTCACTTTAGTTCACTTCAAATTTTAGTCACTTTCCAGGTTTATCCGGGTGAGTTATTCTTGACTCTTTTTTATAAAACCATTACTTATTGGCACCTTATCAGTTTTGGCTAAATTTTTTTCACTTTGCAGGAGTTAGATATGTTTGGCATCGGCATGCCGGAAATGGTATTGATCCTGGCAATCGCACTGATTGTTATTGGACCCAAAAAACTTCCGGATCTCGCGAAATCTCTGGGACGGGCCTTTGCCGAGTTTAAGCGGGCAACATCCGAATTAAAAGAAACTTTGGGAATCGATGATCAATTAAATGAGGTTAAATCAACCTTTGATCATGTGGGCAAAGAGGTTAAGGAGGCTATGGATGTAAAGGTCGATGCAAGACCCGGAGATCAAAACGTTTCTACGGATTTTGATAAAGAAAAAAATGAAAAACAAGTCAGAAATAAAGATTCGGAAAGTCCATTAAGTGATGGATGAACAAGAAAAAATCCCTTTTACCGAACACTTAGAAGAGCTCAGAAAACGTTTAATTATCTGTTTCACAGCCGTGGGTATTGGTTTTGTTTTGTCGTACGGCTTTAAAGAAAAACTGTTTCAAATTTTAACTCGTCCACTGATACGCGTCATGCAAACCGGCGATAAGCTTATCTTCACCGGTCTTCCCGAAGCTTTCTTTACTTACTTAAAAGTGGCATTTCTTTCCGGCATCATTCTGGCTACTCCTGTAATCTTTTATCAGTTCTGGATGTTTGTTGCTCCCGGACTCTATAATAAAGAAAAACGGTTTATGGCCCCCATTGTTTTTCTATCCACTTTTTTCTTTGTTGGCGGCGCATTTTTCGGATATTTTATTGTATTTCCATACGGTTTTAAGTTTTTTTTAGGATTTGCCTCTGAAATAATACGGCCGCTTCCCTCCATGCGGGAGTATTTGGGTTTTGCCTCAAAATTATTACTTGCTTTTGGACTTGTTTTTGAACTTCCTTTGATTATTACCTTTCTTGCCAAACTTGGAATGGTTTCCGTAAGCTTTTTAAAAAAAAACAGAAAGTATGCGCTTCTTTTATTCTTTGTAGGTGCAGCTATATTAACGCCTCCGGATGTTGTGACGCAAATCATGATGGCTTTACCCTTGATAGTACTTTACGAAATAAGTATTATCGGCGCCAGAATTTTCGGAAAGAAGAACTTTGAAGATGACGATAATAAATAGAAAAATAAAATGCTTACATTTCAATCCGAGAAAAGGGAATGTTTTTTAAAGATCTCTTTTTATCGTTGACAGATCTGGATCTGCTTGATAGGTAGTTTTGCGTCTATTAAATAATTTAAAAAATTAAAGGAGGTAAAAGGTGTTTATGAATAAAAGGTATCTTGTGACATTGTCAGTCGCTGTAATAGCTACTCTGTTAGTTGTGGCCGGCATTTATGCCGGAACCGAGGTAAAAGATGAGATTATAATGGAAAACAAAGCCTATGCTAAGCATACCAAGAGCATACAAACTTTTACCCATTTAAAGCACTCCAAGGAATACGCGGAGCAAAATCCTGATCTTTACAAAGGCGGCTGCGGAGAGTGTCACCACGATAAAGACAATAAACCGCTGACCAATCTGAAAGAAGGTGACGATGTACAGAACTGCATCGAGTGCCATAAAAAACCCGGATATATGACAGGAAAGGAAGCAAAGGGGCTGTCAAAGGAACAAAAACGCGAATACCACGCCAATGCCATTCATGACAATTGCAAAGGCTGCCACAAGAAATTCAACAAAAGCAAGAATTTAAAATCAAAAGATGAGGGTGCTGCGCCTACAACGTGTAAAAAGTGCCATCCCCAGGAGAAGAAATAACCATTCAGCTTAAAAATTAAAAGGGCGTGCATTCTTTTTTAGAGTGCACGCCCTTTTTTATAAAATCGCACCAGCGATTTTATTTTTGTAAGAAACAGCATTACGAACCATGGATTTGGCCCAGGAAGGCGTGCCCAGAGCATGTATGTGGGTATAGGTTGCCAGAACGTTTTTATAACAGACGCCGTCACGATTATTAATAAAACCGGTGCCTCTTTTCATGTTAAAGGCCAGATCTTTGTCCGTGCCCCGCCATTTTAAAACCCGCGAATAGTGAAACTCATGCCCCTTAAGTTGGGTGCCGACTTTAAAATACGGATTGGGTTGCTCAACCGCAACAATTGTGTATCCGTGTCCCTGAGGTTTTTTTGAAAATCCAAATACAACCGGCAGGATCCCGGCCATGGGAAATGACTTTTCATCCAGAACCAGTTCTTCTCCCAAATACATCAGGCCGCCGCATTCAGCGTATATCGGAAGGCCGTCTTGTGCCAAAGACTTTAATTGTTCTCTGAATTTTATGTTTTGGGCCAGTTGTCGGGCATGGGTTTCAGGAAATCCGCCGCCGATGTAAAGAGCGTCTACAGGTGGGATAGTGTCGCTGGTAAGTGGACTTATAAATATGGTTTCTGCACCGGCCGCTTCAAGTGCTTCGATATTTTCAGGATAGTAGAACTGAAAGGCCGAGTCCTTGATGATACCGATTCTTGGCCGGAGCTGCTGGTCGGATTCAAGCAAAGATCCGGTTTCAGGGGGGATGTTTTCTCGAAGTTCTGCTGGAATAGGGAGTGCGCCGGCATCACCGGCAACTGCGACCAGCGCTTCAAGATCAAGATAGCGTCCGGCTATTTGAGATGCGGCTTGGATGGAATCCTTTGCCCAGCCGTGTTCCGGTGTGGGTAAGAGTCCCATGTGCCGCTCAGGAAAATTTTGCCAGTCCAGTTTTGGAACCGCACCTAATACGGGAATATCACAGTAGTGTTCAATATTTTTTCGGAGGATTTTTTCATGCCTGGGTCCGGCAACACGATTTAAAATAACACCTTTAATATCCGTATCAGGATCGAATTTTACACATCCAAGAACGGCAGCAGCCATGGTTCGGGTTGATTTTGTACAATCGATGCAAAGAATCACCGGCGTTTGCAGCAGTTTCGCCAGCTCTGCGGTACTGGTACTTCCTTGGATATCTATTCCATCGTAAAGACCCCGGTTTCCCTCTATAACTGCGATATCGCCTTTTATGGAATGTAAGAAAAAGGATTGGAGGATATGCTCTTTTTTGGTCAGGAAGGTGTCAAGATTATAGCAGGGCCGGCCGGCCGCAAGGGCGAGCCAGCCCGCATCAATATAATCAGGGCCTTTTTTAAAGGGTGTTATCTGTCTGCCGAACGATTTCCATGCAGCAGTGATTCCGATCGACAGTATGGTCTTACCCGATCCTCCCCGCAGGGCTGAAATTAAAATTCTGGGAAAATCCATATATTCCTGCTGCAAAGGAGGTTCTTAAATTACAATAGGTTTCGGATCGGTCTTTTTTAATACAGAAAAATCTGTTTTAATCTTCATGCTCGCTATGCGCTTGCTTGCCTGCACCTTTAAGCCCATATAATGAAGTGCTCCCGCTGGACCAGTATTCCAGGACTTCATCTGTTATCATTTTATTAATAAACTTTTTGGCAGGCCTGGGCTTTTCACCCAGTATTTTACAAAGGTCGTTAAAATAGAACTTGGTTTTGCCTTTTTTCTTTTTCAGCGCTGTTACGATTTTTTCAGTTGCTTCCGCTTGATCCATGATTTAGCCTCGTCTCTTTTAGTGCAGGGGACACGCGATGTGCCCCCTGCGGGTTTTTATTGGATTTAGAACTTAAAGTTCGTTGTCTGACGCCAGGTAAAATAAGCCGGATCACGGAAATCATCAATAAGATGATGGGTGAACTCGAGTTCACATTTTTCAAAGAATCTTTCCCACCCGATCCTTTCAGCCCATTCGCCCAGACGTTCATACTTGTTGGCGTCTTTTGCATAGGCCTCTACCATTCTCTTGATAGTATCCGTCATCGTGGGCCAGCGAGGCGTTTCGTTTGGGATAAAGGCAACGACAACCTTGGAGAACTTGGGAGCGCTGATCCGGTTGGACACTTTTCCCCCTGCCATGAGCACGATACCGTCGCCCACATCATCTGCCAGCGGCATTGAGGGGCACATGGTGTAGCAGTTACCGCAGAACATACACCTGGGCTCATTTACGGCAACACTTTTTACCTCTTTTCCATCTGCCAGTGTAACCTTGGCCGGTTTAATGGCCGCGGTCGGGCAGGCAGCAATTGCCAGGGGAATTTCGCACATTTTGTCCATATATTCATGGTCCAGCATGGGCGGCTTGCGGTGATAGCCCAGAATGGCGATATCCGAACAATGGACCGCGCCGCACATGTTCAGACAGCAGGCCATGGAGACCCGGAGCTGGGCTGGCAGCCGCATATTGATAAAATCATCAAAAAGCACATCCAGGGTAGCTTTAACCGTACCGGATGCGTCTGTTGCCGGTGTGTGACAGTGAATCCATCCCTGGGTATGAATGATGTTGGTAACTCCGGCGCCGGTGCCTCCGACGGGAAACTTGTAACATCCACCGGCCTGCTTGCGGCTCAAAAGATCTTGCTTCAAAGGTTCTACTTTTTCCTTGCTGTCCACCATGAATTCAATGTTATTACGTGTAGTGAATCTGAGATATCCGTCGCAATGTTTGTCCGCGATTTCGCAAATTTCACGAATATGGGATACACTCATAAGACGGCACCCACCGGCTCTTACGGTGTAAACTTCGTCGCCGGTTTCGGAAACATGAACCAGAACACCGGGTTCCAGAATTTCATGGTACAGCCATTTACCCTTGTTCTTTGCGATTACCGGAGGGTAAAATTCGTCAAATTTTCTTGGGCCGATGTCGGTAATCCTGTTTTCCATCGGTTTGTTAGGATTGTAACCTGATGATATAAATGCCATAGTCATTACCCCCTATCTTTGATGGAATTTTCTGAATTCGTTAATATCACGATCAAATCCGCCTTCAACTTCGTCTTCTTTCCAGAAGATGTACGGGTTGGTACGGGGTTCCTGGACCATTCGCGGATCCGGTTTAAAACCCGTCACTTCAAGCAGTTTCTGGAAGCCCTGGCGCTTCATGAGCTCGCCAAGTCTTTCACGGTTTTTTCCTTCTTCCATCCACCAGTCCCAGATGGGCTCGATGACGGTCTCTTTGATTTCATCGTAAGGTTCTTCCACCTTAATAAACGGAACCAAAAGCGATCCCATTTGTGCGCCGTCAAGGATCGGGGCCTTTGCTCCGGCAAGGATTGAACAGCCCCGGTCATTACCGATTCTCAATGCTCTGGGCATGACGTTGATGCAGTGCATACATCTTGTACACTCAGGGGTGTTTATCTCCAGTTTACCATCCTCATACCTCATGCAGCCGGTGGGACAAAGATCGATCACTTCTTTCTGGATGTCAAACGGTCCCCAGTCACGTCCGGCATGGGCGCCGCCGTTGGGAGGAATTTCACCGCCCACATAGGCATTAACCGCCTCCTGATCTATTTTAATATCATCACGCCAGGTGCCGACAAACGACAGGTCCGCCCGTGCGATTGATGCAACGCAGCAATTGGGGCACCCATCGAATTTAAATTTAAACTTATAAGGAAATGCCGGCCGATGAAGCTCGTCCTGATACTCAACGGTAAGATCATGGCAGATTGCCTGGGTATCGAAGCAAGACCATTCACAGCGAGCCTGGCCGATGCAGTCGGAAGGTGTTCTCAGGTTTGACCCGGAACCGCCCAGATCCTGATTCAGGTTATGTCCCAATTCCCAGAAGGTCTCTTCAAGCTGAGGGGTTGTGGTGCCCAGGAAAATAATATCTCCTGTTGAACCATGCATGTTGGTAAGGCCGCTTCCGCGTCGCTCCCAGAGATCGCAAATCTCTTCAAGGTATTTGGTGGTATAGAATTTGCCGGCAGGCTGGGACACACGCATGGTGTGAAAATGGGCAACTCCCGGAAACATCTCGGGCTGGTCGCAATACCTGCCGATGACACCGCCTCCGTAACCAAATACCCCGACGATGCCGCCATGTTTCCAGTGGGTCCGGCCGTGCTTGAAGGAAAGTTCAAGCACGCCCAAAAGATCGTCACAACAATCCTGGGGAATCTGGTATTCAATGTTTCTTTCATTCTTTTCCCTTGATTCAGCTTCTCGCTTAATGTCGGTCACAAAACTCGGCCACGGACCGGTCTCAAGCTGATCCAACAAAGGGGTTTCATGTTTTGCCATATTCATTCCTCCATTCATCTTTAGATTTAACTATCCTTTCGATTAAAATAAAACCCTCTCCTATTGGAGTTTTATCGTTCACCTCCTCTCACAAAATGATTCAATTTTTTTCTTTACGTTTTTATGAGTTAAGCATTTAAATAACAAAGGCCATCTTCCAAAAAAAAGTTATATAAAATTAATCTTTTACCTTGTCAATAAAAAAGCATGGTTTTACCCTGCTAAATAGTTTTTATTATTTGAATCAGCTTTAACACTTAATCCGAATGGTTCCGTAAAAAGTCAACCAAAAATAAAGCAGCACAACATATTGTACTTTATTACGGATTACTGCGTTTATATGTTGTAGCAGTAATTCAAAGTTTAGACGGTCTCGTAAAAAGTCGTCACTCCGGTAGATCCCGGATCAAGTCCGGGAGGAGTCCAGATGGTCTGCAACCGCTTGAAAAGACTGGATTCCGGCTTTCGCCGGAATAACGGAAAACGGTATTTTGGGACTTTTTACGAAGTCGTCTTAATTGCATCGAATAAAATTTTTACATGCCTTTTTAAATTCTTTTTAATGACCGGGATTTCCGGAGATTGGGGGTTATATGCATCGACCATGGCTTGTGACAAACCAAACAAATCTGATTGACTGCAAGATAGAAGATGATTTCGGAAACAATCGATTAAAGGACCTGGAATCGAGACAATGGTCGATTTTAAGGCCAGGCCCTCGAAAAAACCTTTAAGGATCCCATCAACCGAAGTATCATCTGACCACACTATTTCTCCGACACCGTCCAGACGGTCAATGCGCATTCTGATTGCAAGATTTAGAAAAAACACCAGCAATGCTTCCAGTATCAGTTCCATATCCGGGTCTTTATTAATCCCGTTATTTTCAAACATGGGGCTATACTGTCTCACGGTGATGAGTTTTAAATCGATCCTGTTATTTTGACATTTTAAAACAAAATCTCCGGCCGCATGATGCCAAAAAAGTATCTGATCAAATGTCTCGACATTGTAGTAACAGGTAAGAATCTTGGCGGCTTGTCGGTAAAGGTTTATCGCTTGATCGGTGGTAAGGAAATAGTTGCCGTGCTCATGATCCCAGACAACAATTTTGTGTTTTTCATCTTCCGGATCAAGGAAAATGTGGAATTCGTTATATCCTTTGAACCATTCTCCTATAAACGTTCCGATTTCATCATCTGCAATAGACACACGACCCTGGCCGTAAACTTTGGGCAGAAATGAAAACGGAAAATCTTCATTTAGCTGTTTTAAAAGACCATATTCTCTTTGAATACAACGTTTGCCGGAATCGGAGATGGCGACATTCAATACAAACGAAATTGCTGTCCCGTGTAACACGGTTTCAATTCGGGCCGGATGATAGAATTCACCGTGTTTTTCGAGAAAGATTCTTATTTCTTCGATTTCTTGGGATGTTACCTCTCGATGTATATGTTGCGAAACAGCACGAGTAATGATTTCATATCTGTTCTGTTCCAGAACATTGCGAACTGCGGTAAAATAATCTCCATGGCTCACACAAATCCCGGAATCATTGGGTTGCTGCTGTCTGTTCATGGAAAGGAGGGCAGTCCATATCTGGCTGTTTTTTTGGGCAGGATTTTTTTTGTGTGACAAAAAATACTTGAATTGCGGCGTGTTGGGCATGGTTTGGGTTCTGGAGATCAAAAATACCACATCTTATCCGAATTCTTTTCGAAAGGCTTGGATCTCTTTTAATAGTTCAGGGGCTACTTCATAACCGAGTTCAACCGCTTTATCCACATGTTTTATTGCCAGATCATATTTCTCCTTTTCGAGATAGACAATGGCCAGATTGTTGTGGGCGATTGCAAAGGCCGGCTCCAGTTCCAAAGCCTTGAGGTTGGTTTCGATACTTTCATCAATCAATCCTTTCATTAAGTAAGCATTTGCCAGTGTGGCATACGCCTGCAAGAAGTTGGGATTCCATCGTATGGCCTTTTGCAGCGACCGGATGGCGTCGTCAATTTCACCTTTTTGCAGATGCACAAATCCGATGTTGCCGTGGCCTTCGGAAAATCCTGCCCGAACCTTAATGGCCTGCTGGTTGTATGCCATACAGCCGTCAAGATCATCGCGTTGCAGGCAGAGTCCTCCGAGTTGTACATATGCTTCAGCCAGGTTCGGGCTGCAATGGATGGTTGCAATCAGCTCTTTTTCAGCTTCGTCGTATTTTTGCAGCCCCAGGAGAGCGACGGCAAGATTATAACGGGATACTCCGCAATCCGGATTTCCGGCGATGGCAACCCGCTGGCGAGCGATATATTCTTCAACGTTGTTTGCTTTTGTCATGATTTATCCTTTAACAGTCTCGTAAAAAGTCAAAAAACATCATTTTTTGTCATTCCGGCGAAAGCCGGAATCCAGTGTTTTCAAAAAGTTATGACTGACCTGGACCCCGGCTTTCGCCGGGGTGACGACTTTTTACGAGGCCGTAATCCTTTAAACAGGTTCTATTTTTTATGTTACACCGGCTGATGAAAACCGCTCGATAATTATAAGATTTAAAACAATTCAGTTGTGGGGTTAGTATGTCAGCAATTTTGGGTTGTCAAGAAAAAAACAGGTGGAAACCGGTCACAAGACTATTGACAGGTCATAACCATTATAATATAAAGACCGATCTTAATTGTGTGTTTAAAAAAAGAGGACTTTTTATTAATATTTAAAAATTTATCAACAGGAGGTACTCATGGCAGATTTTTATATTAATGTTTTTTTGGATGACGAGAAAACCAAAAAGATTGAAGATGCGGGTTTGGCCGACCAGATTACTGAAATAGAGGGTAAAAAGGCAATCCAGGTGGATATGACCAAAAAGGAAAAAAAGAAACTCGTTAAAGGCTTTACGGATTTAACCTTCGATGATACAAATGCATGTGTTCTTCCGGAAGACGGCGAGAAGATTTTGCTGGATGTTCTCTCGCAAACGCAGACGATTGACTGTATGAAGGTGGCAATTATAAAACTTTATAATCCGCTTGCCGGACGGAGTATATCCGGAAGAGGCTCATCGGGCCGATAGTATTACCCTGGCATAACGCACTATAATCGAGACCCTTGAAAGCATTCTATTTTGTTACCGGTATTCGAATTTGAGGAAAAATCCGTTCAAAACAGATGTTTTTCAAGGGTCTCGTACACATCACATTTTTAATTCCTTCTTTGGTTTCCCGTTGTAACATCGACCTTGAGCCTCACCATCCTTTTTTGAAAAATTTCGGGTTGGCTTATTAAGCTGTTTCCAAAGATCGCCTAGTTTTCCCTTGACATAACCTCTCACTTTATTTAATTTTTCTAAATAAATCAGTATGAATTATACGATGTTTTTAATGGCAACAACACGAGACCTTTGAAAAATGTTCACTTTTGCCTGCCCAGTTAAATCCGTATTTAATATTTAACCGGGGTTCAAGGCCAAGGAAGGCGAAAATTTTAACCACAGGAATACATTGAGTATTTTGAGGATTAAAATTTGAGCCTGACGCTGGAATTGGGCAAAAGGGGGCGTTTTACAAAGGTCTCGCAACACTTTCTGCTAAAAGGGGGGTCTTATGCTCGCAGGATGTTTTACGGCAATTGTTACACCATTTAAAAATGATACCGTCGACTATGAAGGTCTTGGAAAGCTGTCGGAATTCCAGATAAAAAACGGAATAACCGGGATATTGGCTGTAGGGACTACAGGGGAGAGTCCTGTTTTGAGCTGGGATGAACATAATCGGGTTATTGAGATGGTTGCGGAAAAGTCAAAGGATAAATGTATCTGCATTGCAGGTGCAGGGAGTAACAACACAAAAGAGTCGCTGGAAGGAACAAAGCATGCGGTTGCTGTAGGTGCTGATGCGGTTTTGCTGGTAGATCCTTACTATAACGGGCCCAGTTCCCTTGAAATACGCCGGGAATACATCGCCCCTGTTGCCGAAGCGGCTCCTGATATTGAGATTATTCCTTATGTGATCCCCGGCAGAACCGGTGCGCAGCTTTTGCCCGAGGATCTTGCCATCCTTAACCAGACGTATAAAAATGTTAATACGGTTAAAGAGGCCACGGCTAATCTTGAAAATATGCGCAGCACAAGAAAATGCTGCGGCCCTGATTTTACCATACTTTCCGGCGATGATGGGATGACTTTTGAAATGATGCTCAATCCTGAGATCAAGGCGTCCGGCGTTATTTCGGTTACGTCAAATGTTGCTCCCGGTCCCATCACTAAAATGGTTCGACTGCTCGAACAGGGTGAATCGCAAGACGCCCAAAAGCTATTGACGGCGCTCGAACCCCTTTTTGGCCTGGTTACGGTTAAGACCATGGAAAAGACACCCTATGGAGAGGTAGGATGCCGGGCCAGAAACCCGCTGGGCTTCAAAACGTTGATGTCGATTCTGGGAATGCCCTCCGGCGGGTGCAGACAACCTCTTGGAAAAATGACGCGAAACGGACTTGAAACGGTTCTTTCGGCCGCGCGCAAAGTACAGGCCGACAATCCTGAAATATTAGAACCGGTCGCCGAATTTTTCAATGTCGATATTGAACAGCGTTTGAACAATCCTTCGAGTTGGGACGGCCTTTTTTACGAGGAATATTGATGGAACCTAACCCGTACAAGCCGGAACCAAAAAAGATCGGTTTTATTTTTACCACGAAGATCACGAAGAAAAAGAAGAATAAAATATATAACCTTCGTGATCTTCGTGTACTTCGTGGTGTGATCAAACTTTTTTTGCCACAAAATGCACAAAATTCAACTTTAATGAACTAATTTAATTTCGGATACCGGCTGTTTGACGTGTCGGTTTCCGGCATCAAGATTTTTCTTCAATCAGTCGCACTTTCCTTGGGCTTAAAACTTCCTTCTTTATAAAGAACGTCTTTAAACCATTTAAGACCAAATTCCAGCAGAGCTATCTCATCTTCCCTGAGCTTTTCAACGGTTGCAGGGTCGATATTATACCGATTCAAAAATGAGCTTTCAAAAACAAACTGTTTGAACTTATCGATATTGTAACTGACTAAAAAAAACATCTTCTTACTCTCTTCAATAAGCTTGAGATTCGGGGGAAAAGATCTTTTCCTAACAACAAGATCGGTCCAGCCGGCATTAATTTCATCATGGATATCAACGCCCTGATCTTTCCGCCATTCACGGACAGTCCATTTCTTTTTTTCTTCAAAGCCCAGGCAGTGCGGTTCATGCACAAAAAAATAGAGGCTTTTGTTCAGCGAAACACTCGTGACAAAAACTTTGGTCTTGATTTCAATTGTAAAGATGCTATAGATTTTGAGACAAATTTTATTGGTAAAATATTATTAATCTTGGAGGTTTTTAATGGACAAACTGACCGGTTTTGAATTTAAACCCGGACGTCGCTTTATAGGGCGTCTTCCTCATGGTAAAGATTTGATTACATCTATCGAAGATTTTTGTAAAGCGTCGTCAATTCAGATGGCTACATTTTCTGTTATCGGTGCAGTATCTTTTGCGACTCTGGGGGCATATGATCAAAAACAACAGGTTTATGCAACATTCACACAAGAAGAACCTCTTGAAATAGTAGCCTGCACCGGCAATGTTTCATTGCTGGATGAAAACCCGGTCGTACATGCCCATATTGTTCTGGGAGATGTAGAGGGAAAAACCATAGGCGGACACCTTTTCCCGGAAACCATACTTTTTGCCGGAGAAATTGATCTTCAGGAATTAACCGGCAAACCCCTAAGGAGGGCTTACGACGATACAACAGGACTTATGCTGTGGAAACTATCGGACTGAAATTTTAAAATCTTCGAGGAGGCTGAAATGCGACTGACTGTTAAAAAAGCTAATCAATTAAAAACAAAACCTGATGATTCCAAACTCGGCTTCGGCAGTATTTTTACGGATCACATGTTTAACATGGATTACAATCCGCAAGATGGGTGGCATAATCCACGTATAGAGCCTTACGCATCCATGGATATGGATCCGGCAACCATGGTGCTTCATTATGGTCAAGGCGTTTTCGAAGGGCTCAAGGCTTTCAGGACGGATTCAGGAGATATTCAGCTTTTCCGACCCAGTGATAATTTTAAACGGTTGAACAACTCTTCGCGTCTCCTCTGCATCCCGGAGATTGACGAGGTTTTTGCCCTGGATGCCCTTAAGCAGTTGCTGGTCATTGAAAAAGACTGGGTGCCGTCTACTCCGGGAACCTCTCTTTACATACGCCCCACCATAATAGCCACGGATCCCTTTTTAGGTGTTCGCGCTTCCTATACCTACCGTTATTTTATTATTCTTTCTCCGGTGGGCGCTTATTATGCCGAAGGCTTTAATCCTGTCAAGATATGGGTAACCCGCAACCATGTCCGGGCGGTACGGGGCGGAGTGGGTGAAGCCAAAACGCCGGGCAATTATGCAGCAAGTCTATATGCCGGCGAACAGGCTCATCAACACGGTTATACTCAGGTATTGTGGCTTGACGGGATTGAGCAGAAATACATTGAAGAAGTTGGAGCCATGAATATATTTTTTGTTATAAACGGCGAACTGATCACGCCCATGTTAACCGGAAGCATCCTTCCCGGCATTACCAGAAACAGTATAATTGCCATTGCAAAAAAATGGGATATCAAAGTTACAGAACGCAAAATCAGCATAGATGAAGTGTTGGATGTCCATAAATCAGGAAAACTCGAAGAAATTTTCGGATCCGGAACCGCGGCGGTTATTTCCCCTGTCGGAGAAATCAAATACGGCGACACCGTAATAACCGTGGGTAACGGAACCGTCGGTCCCATGGCCAACAAGTTCTACAAAACGATTTCAGATATTCAATACGGCAATATTAAAGATTTATCAGGATGGATAGAAAGGTTATAAGCAAAATAGCATATGCCGGAAAATCCAGATAAAACAAAATATCTTCCATCCTTTGTTTCAAAGATGGAACGTGCGCAACTCCACCCTCTGGTTATTGATACGTTTACGTATTACTATAAAAAGGTCCTTTCCGGAGCAACCGGCCTTATCTCTGATAAAGACATAAAACCCGTTGCTCCGGATGAAATTGAAGATGCAACCCGTATTAAAGAATATACCGAATCCGGGCGAAAAGCATTACGCCATGCGGTTATAATCAAGCTGAACGGCGGTCTTGGTACCAGCATGGGCCTTACCAAAGCCAAATCTCTTTTAAAGGTAAAAAACAAAAAAACATTTCTTGCAATAATAGTAAAGCAGGCGGAAAGGTGCCGGGTAAAGCTGGCCCTTATGAACAGTTTCAGCACACATGAAGACACAATTGACGCCCTCTCAATGATCAAGCCGTCAGATTCCCCACTTTTATTTATTCAGAATAAGTTCCCAAAAATCCTTCAGGAAGATCTTGCCCCTGCGACCTGGCCCCAGAATCCGGACCTGGAATGGAATCCCCCGGGACACGGTGATATATACTCAGCAATTTATACATCCGGCGTGTTACAATGCCTTCTGAACACAGGTATAGAGTATGCCTTTATTTCCAACTCGGATAACCTGGGCGCTAACATGGATGAATCGCTCCTGGGGTATTTTTCTGAGAACAGACTCCCTTTTATGATGGAAGTGGTTCCGAGAACACCGTCAGACGTAAAAGGGGGACATATTGCCAGACATATAAACGGCCGTCTGATTTTGCGTGAGTCTGCCCAGTGCCCGCAAGATGAAATGGATGCGTTCAAAGATATAAAACGTTACCGGTTTTTCAACACAAATAATATATGGATAAATCTTAAAGCTCTTGAAGAGCTTATTAAAAAACATAATACCATAGACCTTCCGATAATCAAAAACCAGAAAACGCTTGATCCGAGAAATGAAAACACTCCAAAAGTATTTCAGGTCGAAACAGCCATGGGAGCCGCCATATCTCTTTTTGAAGGTGCTGCTGCAATACGGGTTCCCACATCCCGTTTTTTTCCTGTAAAAAAATGTAACGATCTTCTGGCCATAAGATCCGACCGCTTTGTTTTTTCAAAAAAAGACAATCTGATTTTAAATCCCGGGATAGGGTCACGGACCATAACCATAGCCCTTGATCCGAAATATTACGGCAAGATAGATCTTTTTGATGAAAGATTTGCTGAAGGAATTCCATCCCTGATCGATTGTGACTCTCTTACTATTGAGGGTGATGTACGTTTTGAAAAAAACGTGGCCATAAAGGGGAAAGTTGTAATAAAAAACAGCGGCAAATCACAGATGGTTATCAAAAAAGGATCAGTAATAGATAAAAATGTGAACTCAAGTTAATTCCCAAAATATTTTTATTTATAGGCGCTAACTGAGCGGCTATCCCTTTTTTAAAATAGAATAATATTTCATAACTTTTTCTACAAAATTTTCCGTCTCCTTAAAGGGAGGAATTCGTTTATAACGATCAACCGTATTGGGCCCGGCATTATAGGCGGCCAATGCCATCGGCAGTTTCCCGTCAAAGCGTCTGATGAGCTGTTTTAAATAACGCGTACCTCCCATTATATTTTCCAACGGATCAAAGGGATCTTTTATATTCAGAGCCCTGATATTTTCAGGCATAATTTGCATAAGACCTTTTGCACCGGCACTTGAAATCGCTCGGGGATTAAAATCCGACTCGATTTTAATCAGCGCTTTGAGCAATGAAAATGAAACCCCATGCTTTTTAGATGCTTCTGTTATCAGGTCATCATACCGGTCGGTGACGCCTGAATTCAAAGACATGGGCGGCTTTTCCCTGATATAGATTTTATAATTGGATGACGTGGGCACGTTGGTAAAATGAAGCACCCCTTGGCTGTCGATATAGACATATATATCAGCATAAACAGGGGCAGCAACTGTAAATGCGACGAAAGCCGAACAAAAGATTACTATAAAAAGTTTAATAATATAACGGGTCATAATTTGATACAAAATATACAGCCCAATACCCGGTGGATGTGGCTTTGCTCACGAGTTTTTATCATATTATTATTTTTTGGGCTCGCTTCATGCGGGAATGATATAAGCAAAAATACCCGGGATTCGCTAGCCGATTCTGTTATTTCCTCTATAGATAGCATGGAAAAATTAAATAAAATCATCGAAACATCAGGAGATCGTCTCCTGATATTTGATTTTTACGCCGACTGGTGTCCTCCCTGTAAAGAGCTTGAAACCGTCCTTGAGAAAATCGCTAAAG
>JAYEFV010000148.1:0-4173 GCA_034658755.1 Thermodesulfobacteriota bacterium
CTAAAGGGTGCATGAGGATTTCTAACGCATTTTGTTATTCTGGTATATATAGGCAAAAGACAGGGGCACGGAACTGGTATGATAGAAGTCCCTATTTAGTGCTCTGAGCTATACTATGTCGTAGAGTCAACGTTGTATGAAAACCGATGAGTTTGACTCCTGAGTGCATACTTCAGCATACGAAGATGAACTCTTTACGAAATGAGCATAACGTTTTGCGGATATACGACGTTCGACGAAGCCGAATGTGCCGAAGGCCAAGCCCTGAGAGTGCAGCGTATATCCACTGTTAGGCGCTTTAGCTTTGCGATTTCAGAACAACCAAAAAATACATGGATGTATTTTTTGTTCTCTTCGACATAGGATTTATAGTTTTTCAGCTTCAACAATGCAGTAAAATGGTTCGATACCAAGTTTCTCTCCGAATTGAATGTATTCTGTTAATTTTAATCCGCATTCTTTAAGGAATGATTCGACTGCTGCTTTAGGATCGTTGGACATATCTATTCCAAATTTCCAGGGCTCTCCCATTTTTTCTATCAAATTCTTTTGACTTTTCACGGCCATTGAATTTGCACCTAAGCTGAATGCTTTGGAATAAAAGTCTTGGGCGATGATACTTCCGTCTGTACATAAATCAGTCATCGCCTTCAGTGTATCTTTGACAATATCAGCTTCTAAATATAAGGAAACGCTTTGCCATAGGAACAAAGTCTTTTTAGTTTTGTCAAAACCTGCTTCTAAAAGTTTATCAACCCAAGATTCCTTTGAATAATCAACTGGGATATAGGTGATCCAATCATGTTCGATGCCCGCTTTTTTCAATGTTTCCACTTTGATAGTAAGTGTATTTACCTGGTCAAGCTCAAAAACCTTTAAGTTTTTCCCTTTTGTAAAATGCAAAGCTATTAGGTCAAAACCGGCGCCTGGAATAACAATCTGCTCCATTTCATCAAGGTATTTCTTCATTATTTTGTCAAAAGTGAGTACCCGATTACCCGATGTGGAATCTAAAGTCTCCTTACCAGGTTCAACAAGTTTTCCAAGCCTTGTGGTGAAACCAAATACCCGCTGTGAAATGATTAGAGCGCCCATTAACGAAAATAAACCAAAATGTGATTCAAAGGGAAACTTTTTAGTAAATGCCACTGAAAGTGGATCCGGTCTTGTGCCAAAATAATGCATGAACCACCTATATTGTAGCGCTTGACCTGCCGAGAAGGAGACACCTAATTTCTTGCTTAATACCATTTCCTTGTATATTCCAATTATTATTCCAATAATAGCAAAAGGAATGAATATGATTTGAATCGGTATAAAAAGGATTATTTGAAAAAGCTTTCTAAAGAAACGAAATATTAAAGGATGCTGTTTTTTTGTGTTTTTATCTGTCATAAGATTCTCCTTGTTTAACATAGTATATACCTTTTCTTGCCATGAACGGCAAAAAAAGCAACACCAAAAAAATCAAGCAAAGCAGAGCAACAAGGAAGACTACGAACGCAATGAAATACGGATACCAATAAATCCCAAGATCTGAGGACTGCATCAGGAACCATACTAGAAAATGCCATAAACCATGGATAAGACCCAGATAGACACTCGCCCGGATCAGCCCATGCTTCTCCCTCATCTTGGGAAAGGCAAATCCCATCCAGCCCGTCTCCTCTATAAAACCAGCAGAAATCCCCATCATGATGTTTCCGATCAAAAAAATAGGGATAAACTCGAGCGAAACAGTGACAGAAAGCAGAAGGGACACGACCAAAATAAGAACCGGAAAGATCAGCAAGGTAAGATACCACTTGCCTACCCGCCATATCTTCATACGACTGAACATATCCCAATACCACGCTTCCCATCGACAATGAACGCTATTAGGATGCCTGACAAGATAGGGGCAGCAAGCATTGCTAAACCCATCATCATGATATCCAAGAGCTCAATGACCTCACCTCGAAAGAACTTCGGTCCTGCCACCAAAAAACTGCCAAGCCAAGCTATCACAAAGGCCACAAGAAAAAATACCCCCGCGGGGCGATCTTGAATAAACTGTATTATTGACTTCACTAATTTCATATTAAATCTCCTTTTATTTTCAATCCTAATGATTAATTGATAGTACCGCCTGCCCTACACTAATCCATTGACCACTGCATGGCCCGTGGCTAAGAGGAAATTCGCGCCGATCAGGCCGCTAATAATTAATTTTATTTTAACACCATCATCCGGAATCAAAATTTCAACATTATTCAATTTTTCAACAGCTTCTTTTTGATTTAATTTTGTAGCATCAATGATTTCAAAATCACCCAAAGATTTATATTTGATTAGGCATTCTTCTGGGATATCTGGCTTTGAAGCGACAAACTTAATTCTCATATCGTATTTTATGTTTTAAAAAACACCTTATCCCCCATCTACAAAATGAAAAAAATTTAGATTTTCGTCGTTGTTTTCTAGTGCTAAAGTTATATTACCAAAAGATAAAAAAATTATGGCGTATAACATCAGGGAAAAAGAAGTTTTTCTAGAACGCAGTGGAAGAAAAATTTGGGAAAATTGCAAGCCGAGCAATTTTCCTTTTATCCCTTGTTATACGAGGGTAAGCGTAACGAAGTGGAGCGAAAGCGCAGCGTCCCCTTGAGTAATTTTAAGAGCCGTCTACAGTTGTTCCGCAATATTCCTCCACTTTTTTTGTCGATGACTGTAAAAAAAATATGCAAAAATTCAAACAAATATGGTTAATATTCCTGCATGTATTTCAACTTCATCAATATATTAAGTTTTTCCATTAGCATATTTATTCACATAAACTGAATGGTTCCATACCTTTACTAATGATCCCGATTCTTGCCATGAAACTCGAAAATTGTTTTACCTTTGGGATCACCATACTCGGCATAGCCAAGCCGCCGGCCATCGGGTAACTTGAGAATATTGTCATCGCGTAGAGTTCTCATGATTCTCCCTCGCGATGCTGCTTCTGGCTGTCTGGACTTACGCCTGAGCTTGTGGAAGTGGCTTTGCGGAGCGCTCCGGCTGCTTCCGGATCGTGGGCGGGCAAGATGACCAGATCCGGCATTCTCTCCTTCAAGGCGAGCACCTTTGCAAAGCTGGCTCGTAACTCCTTCTTATCACCTGTACCTGGGAGCTGGCAATGCTCAAGCAACTCCAATCCGTAACACAGATCGCCGACCAGGAGCAGGGGTGGAGCGCTCTCACGTCTCACCAGCATGGACAGCGAGCCTGGCAAGTGTCCCGGAGTTGGCAGCAGGACCATAGAACCATCACCCATCAAGTCGAAGGCGTGCGTGAACGGTGCAATCGACGGGTCGTCTGTCGGCTGGAAGGAGATCCGCTGCCATTTTGCACCCGGCAGCTCGATGTCTCTGCGAAAGATAAAATGCCGTTCGGAGTGCGGCTGCAACATGTGCTCCCATGCCTCACTGCTCACAACAAGGTCCGCATGCAGGATTTCACGGATACCGCCGATATGGTCACCATGCAGGTGGGAGATGACAGCTTTTTTTACGTCAGCCACCGAGTAACCCGACAATTCGAGCTGCCTGGTTAGTGTATCGTCCGGACCAATGTGGAATTTGAAGAGGTGGCGGAAGATTAATCCGGTGAGTCCGGCAGGCCAATAATCCGGGTCTGTTACGACAGCCCTGTCCTGACCGGTATCAAAGAGAACCAGTCCATCTGAGTGCTCGATGACATAGACGTTGATCGGGATAGAGACCCACTGTCGCCCTAAGAAAATCCACCAGAGGGCGGGCTTGCGAGTCCCA
The DNA here is from genome assembly GCA_034658755.1 of Thermodesulfobacteriota bacterium. Classification (GTDB taxonomy): domain Bacteria; phylum Desulfobacterota; class Desulfobacteria; order Desulfobacterales; family UBA11574; genus S5133MH16. The sequence continues at coordinate 3,795 of JAYEFV010000148.1, forward strand.
TAGACGTGTTCCCGATGTACTTCGTCCGTGCCCGTGCTGATGACCGAGACGGACTTGACGAAGCCTCCACTTTCGTGAGATGGCTTTCCTGACTTTGAGGGAGTTGTATGTTCAGACATCTTTTAATCATCCTTTGTTTGTTTTATTCGCATTTCGTCTAAGTTTTGCGGATGAAATAAGTTGCCGAAAGCGATTTTTGGGAAATCTTTGATTCCCTTTTTATCCGCTATCAGACGATAGTGCAAACAAAAGGGGCACTGTCCTATAATCTAGTTATATAATACAAAGTTGTAATACCATCACAATAAATACGTAATTTATTTGTAATATAAAGTGATGATATTACTTTGTGTAAACATGGTAATAATAAACAGCACCT
>JAYEFV010000149.1:0-4152 GCA_034658755.1 Thermodesulfobacteriota bacterium
CACAAAAAACATAAAATGTAAAACTAAGAAACCAAGTATATTGGTTTTTCCGATTTTTGAAGCGGCTGGATACAGAATATTATCTCCCCTTCCACACGGGTTTCCTCTTTTCCACAAAGGCCGTTACCCCTTCCCGGGCATCTTCGGTAGCGCAAAGCGAAGCAAACAACTCTGTCATATAGTCGATAGATTGATGGTATGGAAGTTCTGACATGCCGTATATGCCTGTCTTCCCGATCTGAAGTGCCAGGGGGCTTTTCTTTGCCAGTTTTGCGGCAAGTTTCATTGTGGACGCTTCGAGATCCTCCGGCACCACCACTTTGTTTATGAGTCCAAGCTTTTCGGCTTCAGCAGCGGAAATTATGTCACCGGCCAGTACCATCTCAAGAGTTTTCTTGCGTCCCAGGGAACGCACCATTGGAATCGCCGGACCCAGACAGATTAACCCAACGTTTATGGCGGTGGTTCCGAACTTTGCATCTTCGGCGGCTACCGCTAAATCACAGGCAAACACAAGTCCTGCCCCGTTCGCAAGGGCATAGCCCTTGACCGAGGCAATGACAGGCTTTTTCATCCGGGCGATGGTGTGGTTATGCTCGTCCATCAATTTTATAAATTCCCGGTAGTCGTTATGACTTTTGTCTTTGAACTCGGAAAGTGAGATGCCCGTTGAAAAATGTTTTCCCGATGCCTGGATTACAATGACACGGATTTCGTCATCCTGATCCATATCCCTAAGTGCTTCATTCAATTCTATGGCAAAGGGAACATTAAAAGTGTTCATCTCTTCGGGTCGATTTAGCGTAATCAAACCTATCATATCCTGCTTATCTACTAAAATCGGTTCGTTCTCCATGACATACCCTCCTTTTAAAATTTATATAACTATCCGGATAAATATGTTTTTTTAAGGTATTCAATTTTTTCCCGGAAAAAGCAACCTTTTTCGTAACATCTCAATAAATTATAATGCAAAGCTTTTACCTTGCATGCCTTAGCGAACGAGCGCTCAGTCAAAAATAGCTCTTATTTATATCTTTGGCTACCTGACTTGTCAATATCTTTCTCATGACATTGCAGGATAAACGCATTTGATTTTGCTTCAGCGTAGCGACGGCGTGTTTCTCTTGGAAACCGACTGACTGTTTGAAGGGCTTTAGCACGCGTTAGCCCGAGCCGAATGAAATTATGACTAAAAAAATCTTGACACGAAAAACATATATATGGTATTAATTTTGAGTGAGCGCTCAGTCATAATTTAAGCTCAGAGGTAAACATTTTTCAAAAAATCTTTTTGTGGAGGGTTGATGGAAAAAATACGCAAGATAAAAGGAATACCTACCCAGATAAAAAATCCTGATCTCGTGGCGCAACGGCATCGTCAGATTGTTAATGCTGCGGTTCAACTTTTCATCGAACAGGGTTTTCATAAGACCACAACAAGGCAAATCGCCCGTGCCGCAGGTTTTTCCATCGGTTCATTATATGAATATATTGCTTCCAAAGAAGATATTCTGTATCTGGTTTGCGACGCAATCCATGCTGAAGTCGAACGGGGTGTTTCACAAGCAATGGCCAGAGCATCCGGGGGCCACAATCCATTGGCCGAAGCAATCCGGGAGTATTTTTTGGTCTGTAATCGTATGAGCGATCATATCCTACTTATATACCAGGAAACCCAATCTTTGCCGCCAAGATGGCGCAAAAAAGTACTTGAAAACGAAGTTCGTATTACAGGTGTCTTTATGGAAGTGCTCGCTCGTCTCATTTCATCCGGTGATTTGCCCCACATTAGTGAGCGTTCTATGGAACTTGTCGCACACAATATTTCTGTCCTGGGCCATATGTGGACTTTCCGGCGATGGTTTCTGGCACGGCACTACAGTATTGAGGATTATATTGAGCTTCAAACCGAATTTATTCTTGGAAATGTTTAAACAGGATATTTTGTAAAAAAGGTGGATCTTCCGACTTTTTATATGACCATCAATCTTGATAGCTTTGTAAAAAGTCCCAAAACCGTCATGCCGGACTTGATCCGGCATCCAGAAGCAATTGAATTTACTGGATTCCGGCTTGGCCGTCATCCCGGACCCCGATCCGGGACGGAATGACGACAAAAACGAATTCCTGACTTTTTACGAGACCATCAATCTTAAATTGGAAATCTTCAATTTTATAAGGGAGGGGGAATGAACTTTGATGTTTACAAGCCCGAACACCATATCAGAGTTGTTACTGCAACATCACTTTTTGACGGTCATGACGCATCCATAAATATCACGCGCCGTTTACTCCAGGATACCGGCGTAGAAGTCATACATCTGGGTCATAACCGATCCGCTCAGGAAATTGTGGATGCCGCAATCCAGGAAGATGTTCAAGGAGTAGCGGTGTCGAGTTATCAGGGGGGGCATGTGGAATTCTTCAAATACATTGTGGACCTTTTGAAAGAGGCGGGAGTTTCACATATCAAGATTTTCGGCGGAGGCGGCGGTGTCATCGTGCCCCAAGAAATCAAAGAACTGGAAAAATACGGCGCAACCAAGATATATTCCCCCGAAGACGGCGCCAAAATGGGACTTCAGGGTATGATTAATCATATGGTTAAACTTATGGATTTTTCTACCGTCCGGAAAACGGATTTTGATTTTACCGGCCTGACTCCGGACAACAAATTCGAGGTGGCAAACCTTATTACCGCCGTTGAACTGGCCATAGAAAAACAAGACGGACATCTTGCCGCCCTTAGATCACATCTTTTAAAAAAGATCGGCAATCGGAAAACGCCGACCATCGGTATCACCGGGACCGGCGGATCCGGAAAGTCGTCTCTGACGGATGAGTTGATTTTGCGAATGTTAAACGACCTCAAAGATATTAAGCTGGCAATAATCAGCAGTGATCCGTCGCGGCGCAAAACCGGCGGTGCGCTTTTAGGTGACCGGATACGAATGAACGCCATTGCAAACCCCAAAGTTTACATGCGCAGCCTGGCGACACGTGGATCAGGGACGGAAATTCCCCATGCACTGGCCGAAACGTTAAGCGTTGTAAAAGCAGCCGACTTTGATCTGGTTATTGCTGAAACAGCAGGTATCGGACAGGGAGATTCAAATATTGTGGACATGGTGGATTTGTCTATTTATGTCATGACCGGTGAATTTGGCGCCGCCACCCAGCTTGAAAAGATAGACATGCTCGATTTTGCCGATCTCATTGTTGTAAATAAATTTGAAAAAAGGGGCAGCCAAGACGCGGTACGTGAGGTTCGCAAGCAAGTACAACGCAACCGAAAGGCATGGAACCGGTCGCCCGAAGAAATGCCCGTCTATGGAACAATTGCATCCAAATTTAATGATGATGGTGTCACCGCCCTGTATCATGCGGTCATGGATGGGCTGGCTGAAAAAACAGGGACCAGATTTACATCGACCTTGTCCCACATTGAAACCCGGACATCTACATCCAAAACCATCATTATCCCGCCGGAACGTACCCGTTACCTTGCTAAAATTTCAGAAACCCTCAGATCCTATCACCGACGCACAAAAGAACAGGCAGATGCCGTGCGGAAAGCCTGGCATCTCAAAGAAGCCGCAACAGCCATAAGCGGTGATGATCTCCAGGAAGACACATCCGGGATTCTTTCCCGTCTTAAAACGGAAATTGAAAAAGCCGAAAAATCTTTGGATCCGGAAACGACCCGATTGCTTGATGACTGGGAAGAAATCAAAGAAATCTACAGCAAAGATGAGATCACATACCATGTCCGAAACCAGGAAATCAGAGTTCCGCTTTTCACGGAATCATTGGCGCATACCAGAATCCCGAAGATTGTTCTCCCCAAATTCAAGGATCCCGGTGAAATTTATGCATGGTTGAGGCAAGAGAATGTATCCGGCCGTTTTCCGTTTACCGCCGGTGTGTTTCCTTTAAAACGGGTTGACGAGGATCCCACCCGCATGTTCGCCGGTGAAGGTGACCCTATACGGACGAACAACAGATTCAAGCTTCTTTCCGCCAACTATGAGGCCAAACGTCTCTCTACGGCCTTCGATTCTGTAACGTTATATGGATACGACCCTGATCCGAGACCCGATATTTACGGCAAAGTAGGCACCTCGGGCGTAAGCGTCTGCACAACTGACG
>JAYEFV010000150.1:0-4146 GCA_034658755.1 Thermodesulfobacteriota bacterium
TTGCCTCCGTAGCTTGAATATTCGTTATAACGCCTTCCTCAACCATCCTGTTTAAAACATATATCTGTCGCTGCTTTGCCCTTTCCGGATATCTGAAGGGAGAGTATCTGCTCGGCGCCTGGGGCAAGCCGGCTAAGATAGTACATTCTGCCAAATTCAATTCCTGAGCAGATTTTCCGAAATAATTCTCAGAAGCAGCTTCCACCCCATATGCTCCATGCCCCAGATAAATCTGATTTAAATACAGAAAAAGAATTTCATTCTTTGCAAATTTCTTATCAATGCGGTATGCAAGAATAGCCTCTTTTATTTTGCGGGAATAACTTCTTTCCGGTGTCAAGAAAAACGATTTTGTAACCTGCTGGGTAATTGTACTGCCGCCCTGAACGATGGCTCCGGCCTCAATGTTCTTGAAAAATGCCCTGACAATACTCAAAAGATCTATTCCCTTGTGTTTATAAAATCTTGAATCCTCCGCAGCAATAAAAGCTTTCTTAAGCATTTCAGCCATTTGGGATAGAGGGATCACAATTCTCCGTTCTTTAAAAAATTCAGCGATCTTTCGGGCGTCGTCTGAATACACAGTTGTGATTATAGAAGGCCGGTAATCTTCTAGCGAAGATATTTTGGGAAGATTTCTGCCGAGGTAGAAATAAACCCCAACAAGCCCACAAATACTTAATATCACAATAAATACAGAGGCCAAAAGAAAATATCGGGCAATTTTTGAAAAAATGCCCCTCTGGTCTCGCCGGACTCGTTTCTTGAGTATCTGAGAAGTTTTTTTGTGTTTTGGCATAATTTCTATACCGTTACTTAAATTTTATTAAATATCAAATATCGATCTGTTAAGCAAGGTGCTTGAAAACCCAAAACAGGGTAAACGCATTTGATTTCGGTGCAGCGTAGTGACGGCGTGTTTCTCTTGGAAACCCAAATTCCACCGCCTATTTTACTTATTATAGCAATTGTCAAAATTCAACAAATCTCTTTACATGATTGCTTATTTGCAATACATGGTAATAATCGAACTTGACCGGATCGGAATTAAATGGGAATATTCGAATATCTGTTAACGAAAGCAAGTTTAACTCAATTCAGGTAATTTGTATATTGAAAATTAAATAAAAAACATAACACCTTATCCGGCATTGTTCCGCCAAGGTTCCACAGCGGGACCCCATGATGTCGCTTAGCGCCTAAAGGAGGAAAAGTGATGAATGCTAATTTGCCTGTTTCCTTAAAATCCGTGGACCGCGTTGAAATTCTAACCATTATAGACAATTATATTGATCTTTTGCTACCTCCCTCGGAAATTATCTCCCGTCCCCCGCTGGCAAAGGACGGCAACATTCTGGATGACACCCTTCTGGCAGAACATGGGCTGTCCCTTCTGATCACCGTAACTCAAGGAGAAATAAAACACACCATCCTGTTCGACACCGGTTACACCAAGGTCGGAGTGCTCCACAATATTAAACAACTGGGAGTAAATATCGAGGAGATAGAATCGATTGTCATAAGCCACGGCCACATGGACCACACAGGTTCCCTTTACGGCATTCTCGACAAAATACCCGGGACGATTCCCCTGGTGGTTCATCCCGGCGCATTTGAATATCCTCGCTATACCCGTACACCGGATGGCAGTAAGCGCCTTTTTCCCCGAACTTTGATAAAAGATGAGATTGAACAGAAAAATGTTGAACTCGTGGAAAGCAAATCACCGACCCTGATCGCCGATGATATGATCATGGTAACCGGAGAGGTAGAACGTACAACGGAATTTGAGAAGGGAATGCCCAATGCCCTCATAGAAAAAGACGGAGAATTAGTGTTTGATCCGTTTGCCGACGATCAGTCCATTGTCGTTAAACTCAACGGAAAGGGTCTGGTAGTGATTTCCGGATGTGCCCATGCAGGTATTATTAATACGATTATGTTTGCACAGAAAACAACAGGGGAAAACAACATTAAAGCAGTAATGGGAGGATTCCATCTTTCCGGACCATTTTTTGAGAAAATTCATGACAAGACTATTGCGGAATTTAAAAAGTTGGATCCCGAAGTGTTAATACCCATGCATTGTACCGGCTGGAAAGCCATCCAGCGATTTCAAAAAGAGTTTCCTTCGAGTTTTGCGCTCAACAGTGTAGGGTCTAAGGTAACGCTTTCGTAATACAGCATCCCTTTACAGGGAAATTAATATGCAATTTGCAAGTCGTTATAAGTTGGATATTTTGCCATAACCATTCGAGACCTTTGAAAAATGTTCAATTTTGTTCAAGGCCAAGCCTACGCCCCGGAGGGGAAGGCGAAAATTTTAACCACCCCAGTACGATCTGCCGGACCTACGGGGCAGGCAGGAATACATTGAGTATTTTGAGGATTAAAATTTGAGCCTGACGCAGGAATTGGGCAAAAGGGGGCGTTTTGCAAAGGTCTCGAATTCACCTTCGAACCCTGCCAGATCCACGTTAAAACATTGTTCGAAATTTTTAACATGAAAAACGTGCCGAAAAGCCACCGAAACTTTTTTTTATCGTTTATCAGATGCTGCTGCATCATTTTTTGCTTATTGTTACTTGTTTTCTGGAGCGAAACGGGTTCCGCCTCAACCATTAAAATCGGCGAGATCAACCCTCTTTCCGGCGGGCTGGCAAAAAATGGTATCGAGATCCATCAGGGAATCGAGGTTGCTGTGGCCGAGGCCAACGAGGCCGGCGGTATCGGCGGAAAGCAGCTGCAGCTTATCTCACGAGATGATCAAAGCCGGCCGGATGTGGCCATCTCCAGAGCTGAAGAATTGTGCTCCTGGGAAAAGGTGACTGCTCTTACCGGCGGTTATGTCGATTCCCTGGTAGGTCCTATCGCTGCAGTGGCTAAAAAATACCGGATTCCTTATGTAGCCAGTGCCAGTTTGCAAAAAGAGCTGGCACAGTGTAAAAATCCATATTTTTTCAGAGTTTCCCGGTTTCAGGACTTTATTGAACCACTCTGTGGAATCCTCACCCAACGTTTTAAGCCCCAACATCTGGCCATTTTGCACGCCGCCACCCCCGGATCTACAGAACTGGCCCGTGACCTTGAACGCTGTCTTAAAATTCATGGCCTTAATGTAAAACTGATTGAAAAATTCCGTCCGGGCACACCTAATTTCACACCACTTATCATCAAACTGGCCGGTATGAACATTGACGTGATCGTTTCAGGCGGCTTTACACCGGATCATATCCTTCTTGTGCGCCAGCTTAAAGAAAACAGAATATCACCCAAGGCATATATCGGCCCATTCGGCATTGCATATGAAAGTTTTATAAAAACAATGGGTAAAGATGCCGACTATCTTTACAGCACCTGTGCCTGGAATCCGGGAATTACCGAACCCGGTACGGAAGCGGCCTCTATAGCCTTTATTCAAAGATTTAGCCGCATGTTCAAGCAACAGCCGAACACCACCAACATGCACGGTTACACCTCTGCCCGAGCTCTGATTACGGCCATGCAGGCAGTGTTGCATAACGGCCTGCCTCTTACCGGTGATAATATTTGCACAGCATTGACAGAACTTGACCTGGTTTTGCCCATGGGGCATCTTGCTTTTGACAAAACCGGAGATCCTCTCCATTACAAGCATATGGTTGTCCAGATTCAGAAAGGAAAACTCGTGGTTGTCTATCCATCTGATCGAGCCACCGGACAGCCGGTTTATCCAATGCCCCCATGGGATCAAAGATAGCTTATGTGGACTACGGTTCTGGTTTCGGGCATAACTATTGGCTCCTTTTATATCCTTATAGCGCTTGGATTTGCACTGATCTTTGGAGTCACTCGCTATTTTAATCTGGCCCATGGCGAGCTGGTGGTATTAGCCGGCTATGTGGCCTACTGGCTCTGGAAAGTTTATGCGTTGTCCTTTGTGTTAACATTTCCGGTCGCCATTCTGGTGTTATTTTTGATATGCCTGGGGCTCAAAAGCCTATTTGCCCGGCTCGGTGAACCGCTGGAGTTAAATTCCATCGTGCTGAGTTTCGGAATGGCCATTGTAATCCAGAACAGTATGCTCTTCCTTTTTTCCGGTAATTATCGGCTTATTCGCATTCCAACCTTAAATAAAGGTTTCCATTTCCATGGCGTTTATATGAG
>JAYEFV010000151.1:0-15571 GCA_034658755.1 Thermodesulfobacteriota bacterium
GTCGAATTGCAGCCGTAGCAATACATTTTCCCCTTCTGTCATAAGATTCAGTTTTGCCCAGTCGTAATCATAATCTTTCAAAGCTTCCCTGGCAAGCTCTATTTGAGCGTATTGAGGGGTATTGGTCGGAATACCGGCGGTAAGTATTTCTGTTCCTGTCAAACGAATGGTACCCCCCTCTCCGGGAGTGGAAAACAGGAACCCGTCTGTAAAACAAATTTTGTCCTTATGAATTTTTATGGGCAACCTGCCGCTTACCGTGCCCTGTCCTTCAGCATTTACTGCACCAAACTGTTCAAGAATCATTGCAAGTTTTAGCCGATCGCAATATAAAACCAGATTGTAATCTGTAATTTTAGGATAAATTCGCATGGCCTGGATATACACATTTCCGTCACACCAACCAAAACCGCCCTTTTCGAGAAAAAATGACCTTCCGGATTCTATTTGAAATTCGATGGCACCATCATGGATATTCAGTTCACCAAACAAAGCTTTTTCAAAATAAAGTTTTTGCTCCGGCGCACTGCGCATTTGGAACAAATCAGTTAAAAATAAAGAAGTTTGAATCCCATGTATCGCAGCCCCCTTTTCTTTGAGCATCAGGGTTGCATTATTTAAATGCGCATTCAATGAACCTTTAATTCCGGTATTATCAAAAGTCAGATCACCGTTTAGTCCGAATTCCCCATTAAAGGTTACCCCGTTTGCTGAAGGAACAAATTGTCCCAGATCAATGTCAGATACGGTTTTATAATCTTTGAGCTCAAAATGAATCCCGGCTTCATAATGGTTAGAAGATAACATCCCGGCGTTACCTCTAAAATTTATCGACAGATCCGGAAGAAGACTGCTGATATGCACTGCTTTGAAAACCAAACCCGAACCTGTTTGATGAACCGTCCCCGTAACAGAGCCCAGGTTCCGATTTCTCCACCAAAGCCTCTTTACGGAATATTTTCCTTTTTTACCGGTGCCCGTAAACGGCCATTTCAGAGGAATAATGCCACAGATACCATCAATCTTTGTGTTATGCTTTGAATCGGTTATGCCGGTATCTTCGAATTTGAAAACACTGTCAACGTGCAAAACCTGGTCTTTTTCTTTCCAAAGTTTTCCGGTAAGTGAAACCACGGGTATTTTAGTATTGGCCCATACCGTTGCCAAATCCGTATCCCGAGCTTTGAGTTCAAAGGTTGCGAATTCTCGCCCCTTTTTCATTGAGTTCCTGAGATGGGCGTTACCTTTCAGGGATATCGAGGGTATTTTTATGGTTCCGAATGTTGAGTTCACTGTAACATCAGGGGCGAGGACGTTATAAGTAGCAAAATCTTTTGCATGTTCCAGGTTTCCGGAAACAGTGAATATGGGCGGGTTTGAACCAATATCCAAACCGTTGATTCTGAATTTGCAGTTTCTGGCGGTGCCGGATATTTTCCATTCTTTCCCTCCTCTTCCGTTGATTTCAATCTTAAAGGGATGTTTTTCCTTTTGAGTGTTTTTTAAAGTCTGTAGTCTAAAATTGTTATAAACAATTTCGGTATCGATAAATTCACAGCAGGCAGATGCAGAAGATATTCTGAAAGGCCTGAATTGAAACGATGCTTGACCATTTATATCAACTTCTCCGGATAAGATCAGCCCCGGAATCAGATTTGCAAAATCAGCAAATCTTCCAAGATGAATTGAAGTTGTGTCAAATCCGAGAAGAACTTGTTCTTTTTTCATATGAATATTCGCTGCAAAAACAATTTTCTGACCTCCGGGATACAACCTCAAAATACACTCCAATACCTCCCCTTCCCACGTGTTCTGATCTGTTTTCCCGGGAACAATCTCAAGTTCAATGGGAAGCCTTAACGTCTTTCCCTTGTACTCGAACACAACAACGGCATTTCGGATTTCCAGACGACCAATCGAGAGTGTTTGCAAACTGTCTGTTGAAGAAGGAACTGTTTTTTTTGACGATTGAAGTTTTGTAAATAGGGTATTTAAATCCAATTGGCGAATTCTGAATTCCTGATTTTTATACTCGCAAAACAATTCTATTCCGCTTAACATCACTTTTTTTATCTTTTTTTTAAAAAGTTCTCCGGGTGAATAATCTATCTGCACGGACGCTATTGAAAGCGCAGGGTTATTATCATTGCCGATTCGCACGGACCCTAAATCGGTTCCGTAAAAACCTATTCTGCGAACATCACAGGAATAAAACCGTACCCCTGATTTGTCGGCTATTTCAGGAATTAATTTGAATTCCATATAGGTCGGGATGTAAAAATAAAGGCAGGTCAACGTGCAAAAAAGGATTAGAAAAACAAGGAGAAAAGAAAAACCCAAACCCAATAATTTACGTTTTAAAGACATTTTTTTTATTTTTAGGGTTTACAAGCGGGTTAAACATTGGTGTACTCGTAAAAGTCCGATTTAGACGGTTTCGTAAAAAGTTCAAATTCAAGGCGTGCAAATTTTGTAATCATGAGGCGTACTTATCGTACGTTGAATGATTGCGAAATGCAGCACAACGCAGAAGTTGGACTTTTTACGAGACCGTCAAACATTAAAACGAAAGGTGATAACATCTCCGTCCCGGACCTCGTAAGTTTTTCCCTCAAGTCGTACATTTCCCTTCTTTCTGGCCTCATGATAGGTGCCGGCGCTCATGAGGTCTTCATAGGAAATCACCTCTGCACGTATGAACCCTTTTTGCATATCTGTATGGATTACCCCCGCGGCGTCAACGGCTTGGGTCTCTTTTTTTACGGTCCAGGCTTTTACTTCATCACTAACCACGGTAAAAAAAGAGATAAGACCAAGGAGTTCATAGGATTGTTTGATGACCCTGTCCATGGCAGATGCTGTAATATTGAACTCGGACAAAAACTCCTCTGCTTCTTCAACGGACATCTGGGCAAGTTCCTGTTCGAGTTTACCCCTTATCACCGTGCAGTTCTCCGTGGATGTCAAATCTGCTGCTTCAGGAATGGTGTCATCCTCATCTTCGTTATTAAACATAACCAGCATGGGTTTTGCGGATAAGAAGGCATAGCCCCTTAACTGATGGGCAGATGCAAGATCCGGGCACTTTCTTAAAGGCGTCTCGTTTTCAAGATTTTTAACACATTGGTTTAAAAGAGAAACTTCCTGAGGTGACGTCTTCTCGTTCCGTCTTCTGTCCAGTTCGATATTTTCCAGCTTTTTTTCAACCACAACAAGATCAGCGAATATCAGTTCCTGATCCATGGCTTGAAAATCATGGTATGGTCTCGGTTTTTCAAGACCATATACACTGAAATTTCGGATCACATGAATCAAAGCATCACAGTCCCTTACCTGATTCCAAATTTTCTGATCTTTTTTTTGCCTCAGCATTCCCGGAAGGAAATATTCCACCTGGGCATAAATGGTCCTTTTGGGTTTATACATCTCAGTTAACACTGCCAGACGTTTGTCAGGAACCTGTATCGTACCGATACGATTTTCTCCCTTATGGCCTTCAGGAAGAATGCTTTGCGTTAATGCTTCAAATATCGTGGATTTGCCCGATCCGGGCAAACCTATAATTCCGAGTTTCATTTTGTAAACGCTCCGAAAATCATTTATGGAACCGTAATTTTTATGAGACCATCAATTTTTATTGAAATTTTAATAAAAATGTTACTATTCGTCAATAGTCCCTTCGTTGTTAATTTTGTGTTTTTTGTGGCAAAACTTTTTTCTTTTCGCCACAAAGGCACCAAGACACTAAGAAAGAATAACAAAATGAAACTCCCCGCAGCAAGCTGCAGGGTATTCAGGCGAAGGCGAATAAAATCCCTTTGCCTACGGCCCGGAAAGTGTCTTAGTGCCTTTGTGGCAATTATTTTTAGTTCTCTCCGAGCCGTGGGCTCTACCCTCCGGCCTGTAAGCCCTACGGGCTGGAAGCGGAGCCGGAGGCCGGCTTGTCTGAATTAGGCTATTATATCAAAAAATTGATGATGTATTTTAATGAAAGTAAAAGAATTGCAATTCCCAATATAAGTTTTATTGCTCTGGCCGGAAAATATTTTTGTAACCTGGCACCGCAATACATTCCAAAAAAACCGCCGGCACCAAAGAGCGCACCAAGCATCCAATCAGGAGCAATCGCCAGACCTGTATCGGCATATATGGGAGCAATTATGGTATAAAAGGTAACACCGGCAATAGATGTTAAAAATGTTCCCAGCAATGCAGCGCCGGCAATGGTGTAAACCGGCAGTCCGAAAATTGTCATCAAAAAAGGCGCAATTATCGCCCCGCCGCCGATGCCGTAAGTGCCGCCGATTATCCCCACAATAAATGTCAGCATAAAAAGAATGATGGTATTAAATGAAAACGTTTCACCGTAAAATTCATATGTGTAGTTTGTAAAAGAAAATCTGACTGTTCTTACTGCCGCTTTTATTTCTAAGCCTGCTCGTTGCCCGGAACGGATTTGATTTGACCTTTCCTTGAATTTTTCCTCAAGTTCCCTGGTTTTTTTCTTTTTTGGGCCGCCTTTCCCGGTCAGGTCATAAAGTAGCCTAATAGCGATGTAAAGCAAGACACAACCCACAAATAATTTGAAGTTTTTCGGATCCGGAAGGTATTTAATTCTAAAAACAGCACCCATAAATACACCCGGTAATGTGCCTGCGATGATTACCCAGGCCAGAGGCCACGCCATTCTTCCTTCCTTGATATATCGATAAACTCCGCTGGGTATGGCAACGATGTTGTAAACCAGATTTGTGGGACTCACCGCAGGACTGGTAAACCCTAGAATGCTGATTTGAAAAGGGAGAAGCAAAAAGGCGCCGGATACCCCTCCCATGGAAGTAAAAAAGGAAACAATAAATGCAACGATAAACGGAACTAAAGGAAAAACTTCAACGCCGGATACCTGAAAAACCATGATTGCGCCCCTTTTCACTTTTAGTTTCTTAATTGTGAATTTTGTGCTTTCTGTGGCAAAACTTTTTTCTTCTCGCCACAAAGGCACCAAGACACTAAGAAAGAATAACAAAATAAAATCCTTCGTGTCTTAGTGCCTTTGTGGCAAATATTTTTGGTTAATGCAACCGCCTTAAATCTCGGCGGCAGAGGTTCGCTGGGGGAAAGGAGCTATGTGTTATTATTAATCTTGATCAAACACCTTGCTGGGATAGCGGATCAGTTCCTGTATCTTTGCGTCACGTATTTTTTTATCATGGGTGGACTTCTTTCCAAATGCCGCCCCCATTTTTCGCAGTAGTTCTTCAAGTTTAATCGGTTTCAAACAATAATCAAAAGCTCCTAACTTCATCCCTTCAATACTGGTCTCCACGGAAGCGTGTCCCGTAAGAAAAATAACTTCGACCAGGGGTTGAATCTTCTTGATCTCCCGCAACGTTTCTATCCCATCCATACCGCCCGGCATTTTTACGTCGAGTATAATTACATCAAATAATTGTTCTTTTAAAAGAGCGAGGGCTTCTTCTCCGCTGGTAACACCCGTTGCATCCAATTTCCTTTTTTTCAGTCGATTTACAATTGTTTCTAAGAAATCAACTTCGTCATCAACGATCAGTGTTCGGAACATATCCATTTTTAATTTCCTTATCTATTTTTCCCCGGAATTACAATAGGAAGCATAACCTTGAAAACAGTCCCTTCTGACAGCTTGCTCTCCGCTGTTATGGTGCCGCCTAATTTCTCAATAATATTATAGCTCGCCGACAAACCCAGGCCTGTCCCTTTGCCTGCCTCCTTGGTAGTGAAAAAGGGATCAAAGACCTTTTGCAGGTTTTCTTTGGAAATACCCGGACCGTTATCTTTTATACTGATTACGATCCGGGAATCATCTTTCCGCGTTGTTATATCAATCAATCCATCCTTTTCGATAGCATCGATAGCATTATTTATCAGATTCAAAAACACCTGTTGAAGCTGGGATTGATCACTTGCGATAATCGGCAAATCCGGCTGCATCTCCTTGTTTATTTTAATGTTGTTTGTCTGGGCGTGACTTTGCAAAAGCTCTATGGTCTGATTTAAAACATTGTTAACATCAACATCATCCAAACGATGCTCCATCCTTCTGGCAAATCCGAGCATGGTATGGGTTATTTTGCGAGCCCTTTCCACGTGTTCTTCAATTTTATCTACAGAGGTTGCATACTCTTTAAAATATTTACTCTTTTGAAATTCTTCTTCAAACAACAAATCCCGCATCCATCCCGCCTTTTCGCCGATTATCGCAAGGGGATTATTAATTTCATGGGCAATTCCGGTAGCCATCTTTCCCAGGGCCGCCATTTTATCAGACTGAATCAGTTGGTCGTTAAGCTCGCTGATCCCTTTGTCAGCATCTTCCAGGCGCTTGAAGATAATGCGCATGGTAAAAAAGGTGGTTATTATTATTGCCAGACAACCAAAGACAATGATTATGATTTCCGTATTTCTGGTTGTCCATAATCCGCCTTCCTCATCTCCGACATCCTGGGTAATCACCAGGAGCCATTCATTATTTTTCAACCAGGTACCGGCAATATGTTTTGTTTTGCCGTTATCCTTAAGTTTTTCGCCAACCGTAGTTCCTTGACCAAAAAGTGTCAGGTTCAGATTTGATTTGCCCAGTATCTTGCCGGAAAAACGAGAGGGTGTCTGATAAATTCCGTTTTTATTGATGATATAAGCATCACCTGACTTTCCTGTCTGGGCGGTCCTGACAAATGCGTTAAATATGTCCGAATCCACGGTTGACCTTAAAATCCAGCTTTGGCCGTTGCTGTATCCGCGCACAGCGATAACAAAATGTGGCAATTGCCGGTATCCCATATAAACATCACTGATATATTTGCCCTTGCTGATAACCTCATTAAACCAGGGCTGTTGAAAATAATTTAATCCTTTTAAATTATATGGCCCGGCATATGATAGATGTCGACCGGTGCTGTCGATAACACCTAAATCAATCAGGCCGTCTGTACGCCGGCTTATTACCGTAAACATACGGGCAAGATTCTCCTGTTGTTTTAATTCATCGAAAGAATGGGTATCCACAATAGTGGCAAGGATGGCAGTTCGTTCTCTTAAAAAGACTTCCATTGAATAGGACTGGGATCTTGCCCGGTATTTTATCTGCTCTTCAATTTTTTCTTCATATGTTTTGGCAAACCGATAATAGATTGTCTCTCCAAGAAAGATTAAAGGGAAAATGGCAACACACAGTATGATGAGCATGATCTTTCTTTGAAGATTTTTGTATATGGATTGCCTTTGATAAGATACCATAAAATTCCTTTTAAAAGATGAACGTCCAACATCGAACAGACTGAACATCGAACTTATTAAAAGATGAACGTCCAACATCGAACATTGAACGTTGAACGTCGAATAATGATGTCGCTCCGCTCCTCAAATTATTTTAAAATCGAATGAAAAACAAACATCCAATACGAACGTCGTTTTTTTATTCATCATTCGATGTTGGACGTTCGATGTTCGATGTTCATCCTTTTCAGTCTACCAGGATAAAAATTTCCAGTACCCGAATACTGTCCAACCCCAGAGGACGAGCCAGGCCAGAATAGTTACCGGAAGTCCGTATTTAACAAAATCCATTACATCCAGCAACCTTTCACCGGTTTCAAAATCCCGGCTCATGCCGAAGGCAATGGCATTGTTTGGCGTGCCGACCACCAGAAAATTCGCAAATGATGAAGAAAAAGCGGTGGCCAGTCCCACTTTCCAAATATTAACATTGGCAAGTTCAGCCATGGGGAGAACGATCGGCCCCAGAGCGGCAACCGTAGCACCGTCACTCATAAAATTAGTCATGGTTCCGGTCAGCAGACTGATCCCTATAACCAGACCGTCACCTTTAGTCATAAAATCCGGCAAGAGATTGACAAAGGTATTGGCCAGCCAGAGGGCGCCGCCGGTAAATTTCAGACCGACTCCCATAGCACAGGCGGCAGCATACAGGCCGACCACATCAAAGGCCACGCCTGACTGGATGTCATCCCAGGAAACAATGCGGAATACAAACATTGCCAATACCGCGTAAAGAGTGGGGCCGCCAAGACCGGCAATTTTACTCAGCGTGACCCATCCAATGATTAAAAGGACTAAAATTACGGCCATTATGGCTTCTTTGCCGCCGAATTTAGGCATATTCGCCACTTCATCCTTTACGACTTGGCTGGGATTTACATCCGGCACCTTGAACTTGGGCTTAAAGAGAATGTACATGTAAGCTCCGATGACCACAGCCATGAACGGAACAAACGGTATCCCATATTTCATCCATTGCAAAAAAGAAATCGGCATCCCGTATTCCATGAAATAGCCGACCATAATGGCGTTACGCCCTCCCGCTGCCGGAGAACCCGGTCCTCCTTGATTGGCCGCAAAACAGACCCCAAGGAAAAGAAAAATGGCCAGCGCCCGGTCTTTTTTAACGCCGTGCATTTTGCAGGTAACCTTATACACCCCCATAAGTGCGGGAATCAGGAGGGCCACCAGGGCATGTTCGGATAAAAACCCGGCACACAGAGCCAGAAGAGGAAAAAAGATAAAGGCAAAAGATTTAGCGCTTTTAATCCGGCTCAGAAGAATCAGGCCGATCCGTTTGTCAAGCCCGGTCTTGGCAACGCCAACCGCTACCGCCAGGATGCCGAAGATGAAAAAGACGGCATCTTTCATATAAGCCTGGGAAATATCGTTAATCGGCAGGATAGCAAAAAGATAAATCAAGACACCCACCATAATGTCCGTGGCGCCCAGAGGCAGGGCTTCAGTGCCCCATAAAAAGGCGGCTAAAAATAATATGGCAAGCATAATTTTAGCATTCCGGGCAACCTCTTTCTCATCCATCAGGGATTTTTTTCCTACTACTGTCTTGCCCTGCCGGGATGCCTCAAAGGCCGTGGGTCTTAACTTTTTGTTAACCGTTTCTACAATGGTTGAACAACCCTTTGCCAGACCATATCCGGGAGGGCTGACTTTTGTCACCATATCAATCATGCTCCGGGGGGGCGGCATAACAACCAGGGTAATAAAAACCACGGCTGCGGTAATAAACAAAATTGGCTTATAGCCCGGCTTATTTTCCCAGAAGACGGACCGGCTGTTAGCACTTGTTGTCTGATCTCTCACACATCCTCCTCACACTGAATTAAAAGCGATACTGAGAACGTTTAATCCTTACGATCCATTAGCCTTGTACCAAAGATTCTATGACTCCCGGATAATTTCACGCGGTGATTTCATTAGCTTTCGCATCTAGGCCACCCGAATTTTTTCTTCCAGCCCCTGTATTCTTTCAAATGCGTCTTGGGATTTCTTTTGTAAATGATCAAACACGGTGTCCAGAGCCGGGATAAAGGGAATTAACGGCACAATGATCATGCAGGCAAAAACGATTCTTCTCAGGGTTGAAAAAGGATTCGGCTTCATTATTTTCTCCTAGAAAGCATGCTTTTAGACCTTTTTAAATAGAGCAATCTGCATGCCAAGAATAACAACAAAGGGAAATACGGTTAATATGCTAATATAATTGTATTTATATGATTAAAAAAAATTTTAAAATAAGATTTGCGTGGCGAGTATGTCAGGATTATTTACACATTGTAAAAATTAGAAAAAAAATATCGCATTCAGATAATCCGTACTTGACAACCACCAATTATAATGTCTGAAATATTATATCATTGTTGGACACTATGCGGAAATTAATGAAAACGTAACACTTTAGATTATGAAAATATCGCCGCGTCATGTATAGTTAAACGTCTCGGAAATTCTACAACTTATCGAAAATAAAACTTTTTAATGATAACCTGTTTATGCTATCAGAATGGAAGAATGGAATGATGGAATGCTGGCCTCCGGCTCGGAGCCCCTAAGTTCTTTTTTGCTTAAAAATCACGCCGAAGGCGGATGAAACTCGTGGATAACGTCTCGTAATGAAAGTTACTTTTGCCTTGCTCATCATCATCTTTCTGGCATTCAGCGGCTATCACCTCACCTTTCGACATTTCCGGCTGCCGCTTTTTGCCCGGATATTTTATCTTACCGGCACCGAGTTCCTTGTTTTGGGGCTTTTGCTCGGGCCTCAATTTCTGAACCTCGTGGATCCGGAAACGCAAAAAGGGCTGGCGCCCCTGACCGCTCTTTTGCTCGGCTGGATCGGACTGCTCTTCGGGTTTCAATTTGAAATCAAAAAGCTCCGGCGGTTCCCCCTGGAATTCTTTTTCGGGGCCGTTCTTGAGGGGCTGATCACCCTTGCCCTGGTTTTTGCCGGGGTGTATCTTACCCTTGTGATCTGCTGTGATATCCCCGATTCTTTTACGATGGTGGTTGCCGTCACCCTTGCGGCCGCCGGCGGTTGCACCGCCCAGACCGGGCTTGCACTTCTATCCCCGGATCGCATTGCCAAAGGTCACGATACGGTAAAACTCTTGAGGTTCATTTCGAGCGTTGACGGCTTGATCCCCCTCCTTATTTTCGGACTGTGCTTTTTCTACAATCCGTCAACGGGCTCGGGAGGATCATGGCTGGGAGAGCTCTGGTCGGGAATTCTGACCAGTCTTGGCGCCAGCTTCGGTCTGCTTCTGCTATTTACCCTTTTCATAAGCCACCGTCGTTTCCAACGGGAACTGATCCTGGTGGTTATCGGTATGACAATGCTTACCAGTGGTCTGGCATCCTCACTGAAGTTTTCTCCGCTCCTTACGAATTTTTTCGTGGGATTCTGGCTCGTAAATCTGTCCAGGGATAAAGAAAGAATTTATCAGATCTTAATGACGGTTGAAAAACCCACGTATTTGCTTTTATTGGTTTTCCTGGGCGTATGCGTAAGATTCGACTCCATGGGATTGGTTTTGCTCGCGCTTGTGTACTGCCTTTATAGAGCCCTGGGAAAATTTCTTGCGGGATTTTTGGTGACTCGCGTAAACCCTGAGTTGCAAAAATATCCCGGTCAACTGGGTTTCGGACTTCTTGCGCAAGGAGGACTTTCTCTGGCAATATTACTGGACTTTCAACAGGCATTTCCTTCCCGAATCTCAACGTCTGTCATCAGCTTTGCAATCCTTGCGGTAATTTATAATGAATTTCTGAGCCATTATTTCCTCGAACGTTTGTTTAAAGAAGGTGCTTAATGGGCCGGTACAAGCAATATATTCCGGATCTGAAAATCTATGGCATCATCCTGTTTATTTTGGTCGGGTTTGCCTTCTGGATCAAGATCATCCACATAGGATCCGACTGGCAGCAAGCAGGGCTTACCACCTTTTCCTTAGGCTTTTTATTGCTGGCCGCCTATATGACAGCACAGATATTAAGGATCGCAGGATTGCCGCTTATCAGCGGATACATTTTTGTAGGAATCCTTGCCGGTCCCTATATGACAGGGTTTCTCACCCATGATCTGGTCGTCCGACTGCGGCTTTTGGATGATCTCGCCTTGAGCTTCATCGCCTTGACTGCAGGAGGGACCCTGCAACTGCAATTTCTTAGAAAACGCGGCAAGGCTATACTCATAAATATCTTCCTGCAAACCCTGTTTGCCTTTGCACTGGTATTTCTTTCCTTTTTCTTCATGAGTAACCGTTTGAACCTTATGCCCGATCTAACCGAACCTCAGATAATGGTACTGGCCTGTCTCCTGGGTGTCATCGCGGTGGCGCGCTCCCCGTCGTCCGCCATCGCAATTATCAATGAATGCCGGGCTGCCGGCGTGTTTACGACAACCGTTCTTGGTGTTACCGTGGCTATAGACGTGCTGATTATCGTCTTCTTTACCCTGGCCATGACCATGTCGGAAATAATTCTGGGCGCCTGCACTGGTGTAGATTTCCGGATGGTCACCGTCTTAACCCTGGCGGTAGCGGGGTCACTGGCCCTCGGGGTCCTGCTTGGAAAAGGTATTTCCTTATATGTTGAAAGGGTGGGTCACGACCTTTCCCTGTTTCTTTTGCTTTTTGCCTTCTCCGTGTTTAAGGCCTCCATCTGGTTTAATCATTTTATGGAGACCCATTTTGCTGTTTCACTGCATCTTGAGCCCCTGCTGATTTGCATCAGTGCAGGATTTACGGTTCAAAATTTCAGCAATTGCGGCCACATTTTCATGGAAGGCCTGGGGCGCTTTGAATTACCCATCTTTGTGCTTTTCTTTTCATTGGCAGGGGCGTCGCTCAATCTTGATGCGCTGTGCATGATGTGGCCTTTGGCAGCATTTCTGTTTATAATCCGGACTATCGGTATTTTTGGGTCCACATGGTTTGCAGCTATTCTTAACCGGGACCCTCCTCAACACAGACGGATTGCCTGGATGGCATACATTACTCAGGCAGGAGTGGCCATTGGCTTAGCCCAACTGGCGCAACGCCGATTCCCTGAACTCGGGGATTATCTGACAATGCTGGTACTGGCGGTAATCACAATTAATCAGGTGGTGGGGCCCATAACATTCAAAATAGCCCTGAAAACGGCAGGCGAGGTGGACAAGAGTAACCCTATCAACTCGAATCTTTTCTGACTTTTTCTTTCAACGGCTTGCCGAGTTTTTTTTCCATATGGTTTCGGTGCTCCATCCGGTCAACCTCCAGACCCAGTCGCCCAAAGGCTTTAATGGGGGCAATGAAATATACCCCCTGATGAGGTTTTCCGGTTTGGGAACAAATCATTTCAAGATAGGCAACCGCCTTGTCAAGAGTCTCCCGGTTTTCAATGGCCGTAAAAAGGGTTTTATTGTGGATCGTTCCACCGCTGGTAAGAGACCGAAAACCCGCGAAAATAGGAATGTGATGGCTTATCAATTGAATCAGGTCGGTGGTTTCCGCCACGGTTGCACCGGTGATGCCGATATCCAGCCAACCGGTAATAAGCTGATCAAGCAGTTCTTCATTGTTAAGTACGGCAATCAAAAGGTACACCGGTCACCCCTTGAGATTTTAAAGCGATTAATGAAAGGCAATTTCCTCTTCAATGCGTTTGATCCCTTCCCAAAGGTCGTTTGCATTGTGGGTCTGTCTAACAAAATTCAGAAATTCGGCTCTCTTGCAAAGCCGGGAAATCCCGGCGAGGATTTGAATATGCAAGTGAGTCTGGTTATCCGGGACTACGAGGGCCAAAATGACATCCACGGGCAATCTGTCCAGGGCCTCAAAATCAATGGAATCGGCAAGGCGAATCAAAAGCAGTGCAGGATCACGGGCTTCCCCGCTGACGGCGTGCGGAATGCCGATGCCGTTTCCGATACCCGTGGACATGGTTTCCTCCCGCTCCATCAAGCTGTCATAAAGCAACCGGGCATGGGTCACCACACCGTCCCGGGCAAACGTATCTGCCACAAAGCCAATGACCTCATCTTTGTCCTTTAGAGAAATATTTAAGAAAATACGTTCGGCGCTGAGGCGTTTATAGATTTTCATGAGAGTAACCGGCTTTAAACTTGGCTGTGCTTTTAAACGATCTGGCAGGAAACAAAAGTCTTAAGTTAGAAAATCCCGCCGCTTTTCCTTAGAAGAAACTTGGCTTCTGCTTTTCTGATCCTTTCTTCCTGCTCGTCTTTTCTCTTCCTGGCCCCTTCCAGCTTGGCAGTAAGATCGTTAAAATCCGCCGGTTTCATGAGATAATCAAAAGCCCCTAATTTCATTCCTTGAACAGCGGTTTCCGTACTCCCGTGTCCGGTAAGCATGATGACTTCGACCAGAGGATATTTCTTCTTTATTTCTGTTAAGGTTTCGATGCCGTCCATACCGGGCATCTTAATATCCAGGATGACCACATCAATATCGGCTTTTTCCAATGCGTCAAGCCCTTCCTGACCGCTGTGAGCAACGGTAATTCTTTCACCCACCTCTTTCAACCTTAAGGAAAGCATTTCAATAAAATCTTTCTCATCATCGACTAACAGCACCTTGGTTGGTATCTTGATCATGACTTTTTTTCTCCTTTATAAGCTTATTGGGTTGAACCGCTCTGTTTTGCCAGATTATCCAAAAACGGGATGCGTTCATCCTGGTCCAGACCCTCTTTTATTTCATAATATCTCGGCAGCGTGATGCAAAAGCTTGTACCGTGACCTAACCGGCTTTTTACCCGGATGGTTCCGCCCAACTTTTCAATAATGCCGCGCGTAACGGATAGTCCCAGACCTGTCCCTTCACCCGGAGATTTGGTGCTGAAAAAAGGCTCGAATATTTTATCCAGGTTTTCTTTGGGTATGCCCTGCCCGCTGTCCTGCACGGTGAGGTTTATTTCTCCGTTCACCGCTTCAAGCATGACGGTGATTTTGCCTCCGGATTCGGTGGCATGAATGGCATTAGTTATAAGATTAATCAACACCTGTCTTAACTGGTAGGGATCACTCCAGATAGTGCCTGTGTCAGGGGCTGTTTCCCGGATAATTTCAATCTCCTTGTTAGCCATTTCCCTGCTTACCAGTTGTATGGCTTCATCCGCCAGTTCAGAAAGGTTCACTTCAGCCATGACAGAATCGTCTTTTTTGGCAAACCCCAAAAGCTGATGGGTAATTCTCCTGGCCCTGTCAACCCCCTTTTCTATTTTATTTAAGGCCATTTCAAAGTCCTGCTTGCGGGGCATTTGGGCCATTTCTTCTTTGCTTATAATCAGCTTCAGCCAGCCCGCCGATTCATTTATAATCGCCAACGGGTTATTAATCTCATGGGCCACACCGGCCGCCAGAGTTCCCAGGGAGGCCAATCTTTCAGTGGTTGCCATTTGATGTTCCATTTTATTCCGGAATTGGGCTTCCCGGAGCTTTTCTTCTTCCCGCTCGATTTTGTCATAGGCCTGTTTGATCTTGCTCAGCAGATGTTCAAATTCTATGGGTTTGCTGAGATAATCAAAAGCGCCTGTTTTAATCCCGTCAACACCATCCTGAGTTGCGGCATGACCGGTTAAAAAGATAACTTCCGTCCTGGGGTGTTTTTTTTTGATATGGTGAAGGACCTCAATTCCATCCATACCGGGCATCTTAACGTCCAGCACCACAACGTCCATCTCTTTTTTTTCAAGAATGGAAAGTGCTTTTTCTCCGTTTTCGGCCTGCTCGGGAGGGATCCCCTTTTTTGCCAGGCGTTTGGCGAGAGTCTGTCGAAAATCATCTTCGTCGTCAACAAGAAGAAGGCGTATATCTTTCATGTTTGTTTTTTCCGGTTAACAATTACGGGTTACAAAATAAAATCCTAACCGTTCACGGTTCAGAGGTTCAGGGTTCAGGGTTAATGGACTAACGATTTTTTTATCTTTTTGCTTTTAATCTCAGTGCAAGCTTGCTCGGCGAATCCTAAGGCCTGAATGAATTTAGCATCGGACTCAAAATCAAAGACTTTAACTACTTTAACAGTTGAACCTTTGAACCTTTGAACCTTTGAACCTTTGAACCTTTGAACCCTGAACCCTGAACCTTTGAACCTTTGAACCTTTGAACCCTGAACCTTTGAACCCTGAACCTTTGAACCCTGAACCTTTGAACCTTTGAACCCTGAACCTTTGAACCCTGAACCTTTGAACCTTTGAACCCTGAACCTTTGAACCTTTGAACCCTGAACCTTTG
>JAYEFV010000152.1:0-4128 GCA_034658755.1 Thermodesulfobacteriota bacterium
ACCGTGATATGATGCATCAAACTGGTGAAACGGAGGTTTTTATCCCTTCTTGCTGCTTCACGTATTCTGTCGAGTCTGTTCAATGCTTCCCCCTGCCTCCGCGTGCAGGTCGCAGTCAGCTTTTCAGAATTTCCCTTGGTCATCGGCCTTCCCTCCAGCGCCTCCGCTATTGCTTACCCAATATTGTTCGGTGCCTTCTTCGGTACTATTACGATGTCTGACTTCTCATTAGCGTGCATGTCAGGATTATGGCCACGGGCCTTCCCTGACCGATCCGCCAGGCTGTTGCCACTGACGGCTACCAATGAGATCTCCCGGTTCTCGAACATAGAGCGTCCACGCATGCACAGGTTCTTAGACTCCGCGGGGCCGGTGGGCGACTCGCTGCATAACGCCGAACACCGTATTGCCTTACCTTTCGGACCAATAGGTCGGCACCCCGGAAGGGTGATTTCGGAGCTCAATAGCTGGCCTACGCTTTCCCCTGTCAACGCTTCACGCGCAGCCTCGCGACCACCCGCGCATGACTCGGGGCCATGACGGAGCAGCTCCTCCTTTCATGTAGGGCTCTTTCATCCCCTACTCTATGCCGGTTTTATCCCGGCGCTTTCGGCCCGACCCCCATTCTGTAGCAGAAGATGAAGCTGCATTTGAAACACCCAGTCACACTATTATGGAAATCCCTGCAGAGTTGGTCCCAATTGTTCGCGAACTCATTGCAAAGCACGCCGCTACACAATAGATTTTCCCTGGTTAAGCTGAACTTCTGATGGTTTTTATCCGCCGATCTTTGTGGCGGACTGATCTCCGACTCCTGGCTTCCAACCTTCTGATTTTCTGACCTTCTTCACTTCCGCCTTCCGTCCTCCCTCGTCCCTCTTCCCAGCGAAGCGCCTGTCTCTTTCCCCTTTTTCCATCCCAGCTTCCCAGAGAAATACACGATTTAAAAAGCTGAATTCGATTGATTTAATTATTCATTTACATTTTATTCAAAAAAATATAATATAAATAAACCTGATGAAAAATTATAAATTTACATCATATAAGGAGCTAAATAATCGCTTCCTCCGGGTTGTAACACTTGACGATAAGATTACGATACATAACGCTTTTTTAGATAGGAGGTTTAAGCCATGAGAATTGCATATTATCCGGATACCGATTCTATGTATATCGATTTATCATCCAGAAAAAGTTCAGAAAGTACTGAAGTTACACCAGGGGTCGTTCTGGATTATGATGAAGATGGAAATCTTGTGGGCATTGATATTGACAATGCTAGCAAAAAAATGGACTTAAAAGAATTAGTGCTCAGCAAACTACCTGTAAATACACAAACAATTGCTGCATAGTTTCGTTTGGAATGTTATGGGCGTTTTGATCGTTAGGATGCAATCGGGGAGGATGCAATCGGTTCAATCGGCGTCAATCGGGGTCGGGCCACGCGAACTTGTTGAAATTTATGAATTAACGTTCCAAAAATAGGTGTTTTTAGATCTTAACACACTATTTTCGGGGGTAAAATTGCTATTGTAAGCAGCCTGCGCTTCACGAAGATGATACAACCTCAAATGAGCGTGAACAAAATGCTGACAAATATAAAAAAAATTAAAAATACAATATGTTACCTACACCTATATTAGACGCGTTAAAACGGATATAGAAGAGTTATAATCAGATGCTTTGCTTATTTTATTATTTTATTTACCCTTCGAAACGTCAACCTAAAATTACCCCACTCCGATAACGCAAAATTACCCCACCCCAGTCACCTTCTGATTTTCTGATCCTCTGCGCTTCTGACCTTCTGTTCCCCCGCCCTCTGCCCGTGTTGTTCTCTTAAAAGTGTGTTTTTTACCCTGAAAATGGTCATTTAAGGCCTTATTAAACTCAAGATTTGGACGTTTTATATGTTATTTCAGTATGTTCCTGTGGCCCGACCCCCCGATCTATATGCCATCAAATATTTTGCTTGTCATACTACGATAAACGTATTAAATTATGTTTATGATCATGTCATGGGGTAATAGTCGCTCTCGACGCTTTTATGAAGAAGGTAAATTGTCAAAATTCAGAAGTCTTGATATTGATGCTGCAGATGAGTTGCTCGCTGCACTTGATGCGGCAACATCTCTAAATGATTTAAAGCCATTAAAAAGTGTTGGGTTGCATAAACTATTCGGTGACAAAGCCGGACAATGGGCAATGAAAGTGAATGGACCATGGCGCATTTGTTTTAAATTTAGAAGCGGAAACGCTTATGATGTAGAAATTGTTGATTATCATAAAGGGTAAATACAATGAAACCAATCCATCCCGGACGTATTTTAAAACGTGAAATGAAAGCCCGTAAACTTTCGGCAAACAAACTTGCACTGGCACTCCGTGTGCCATCAGGACGTATTACTCAAATCCTTAATGGAAAGCGGGGTATTTCTGCGGAAACGGCATTGCGCCTTGCTCGTTATTTCGGAATAAGCGCCCAGTTTTGGGTGAACCTCCAATCTAGATATGAGTTAGCTGTTGTCGAGCAAAATATAGGGGCAAAAGTAATTGCAGAGGTAAAACATTCAGGTGATATTGGACACACAGCCACTTTATAACCTGAATTTTGCATGCAAATCGATGAGGCTATTGAAGAAAAAAGCGCAGGGAATAAAACTTCGCTCACGTGTCCAAGAAATAATCCATCAAGTAGATAATGCCGTTTTGCTCTTGCCATCTGCCCGCGCTCTTTTCTTAAAAGTGTGTTTTTGGCCCTGAAAAGGGCCGTTTAAGGTCTTTTTGAACTCAAGTTTTGGACGTTTTATATGTTATTTCAGTATGTTGTTGTGGCCCAACCCCCATTTCAAAACATTTAGCGCGACACGACCCCCATTCTCCACTCGTGCCCGTATTTATGTCCCCACATATTAGCCCCATTTTATACCTTGACAATAGGGCCATGTTTATGGCATCATAAAGATAAAAAATATGGGAGGGGTAATATGCTGATTCAAACCAAGATCCAGGTTGACCCAAAAGACTATGAATTCGTTAAGAAGGTTTACAAGGATTTGCACTATAAAAGCCTAAGCGAGTATATGCGAACAGCCATCAATGCTAAGGTGAAGCAAGACCGCAAAAAAATTCGGGAACAAAAAAGGATTGCGGCCATGGAAATGATCGGGAAAGCGCCATATGAGAACCTTTTTAAATCGATAGAAGGAGAAGATTTTGAAAACCGGTGAAATCTATTGGGTAAATCTTGATCCAACTATTGGCAATGAGATCAAAAAGAGACGACCGGTAGTCGTCCTGAACGGCGGTCATGATAAGCACCTAAAACTTGCCATTGTTGTCCCTGTAACTGCATGGAGTTCGTACTGGGAGAAAAACCCGTTTTTTGTTTCTTTGGAACCCAACACAAAAAGTGGGCTTAAAAAAAAATCAGTGGTTGACTGTTTTCAGATTAGGGCCGTTAGTCACAACCGGTTTGCGGAAAAGATCGGGGGGATTTCAAACGAGGAGATCGACCAGATAAAAAGGGCAATTACCCTAATTCTTGACATCGAGCCGAAACACTGCGATATGTAAAGAGATCTTCCGGTAATTTCCATAAAACATTCTACAGCGATCCCTGCTTTTATCCTTGGTCCTTTCTCCTTGCACCTTTATCCTTTTACCTTTATAGCTTCCGTCCTTTTATCCGCCTATCCTTGTGGGGGACTGCCATTTGCCATCTGTCATCCGCCCTCTGTCCTCCGTCTTCCGTCCTTTGCCCTCCGACTTCTGATCTCTGACTCCTGATTCCTGTCTTCTGTTTACCCAGTTAAATTTTTCGCAGAAAAGGAGTGCAACGAATTTAACCGGGGTCCTCCGACTTCCGATTTCTGATCTCTGATCTCTGGTTCTCCCACCTCCTATCTCCTCTCTCCTAATTTCTGTTTCTCCGACCTTCTGACCTTCTTACTTTCTTGCTTTCTTGCCTTCCGATCCCAAGATCCACATATTGATTTTGCTAAATGAAAGTGGTTTGGAATTAATGCCCAGGCAAAGCAGGAAGTTTGGGTCTCGGCTAAAATGTCGCCAAGTCTTTCTAAAAAGCTATCCCTGTCTTTATCATCTTTAAATATGTCTTTGCGATCA
>JAYEFV010000153.1:0-15527 GCA_034658755.1 Thermodesulfobacteriota bacterium
GTCGTTTCGGTGGACCCCTGCAGCGTGGAAACCAGATAGCCGGTGTAACTGTCGGGTCCGATGGCCGGATCGTTGATGATGGAAGCTAAAATGCCGTACGCCCCGGATCCGGAAAGCGGTCTCATCAACGCCATGGGAAGGGCCTCGGCCGGCAGGCCGAAACTTCCGGTAATGCCGCCCAGCGCACCGACCATGGAATCCATGAAACCGCTTGCCCGCAGCATATCTACAGCCACCAGTATGGCCACCAGGTAAGGGATGATGCGAATGGCCACCCGGAACCCGTCCTTGGCGCCTTCAACAAACACTTCATAGACGCGCACGCGGCGCACCAGGCCGAAACCCAGAAATCCGACCATAAGGGACGGTATGATCCACGGTGATACGGACCTCCCGTAAAACACGGCAACAGGTATCAAGGCGACCATGGCTGTGAGGGCCGCAAGGCTGACCCATAAAGGATATCCTTGTGCAGCGTCTTTTAGCGGCATTTTCACCTCGTCATTTGAATTTGAAGGCGCCTGCTGTATATCAGCGCCGTCATCAACCGTGAGCGGCGACAATCTTTGATACAGTTTGGCTGCAATTACGGCAACAGTGGTCGAGCCGATCGTGGCAAACAAGGTCGTGGGCAAAATTGCGGCCGGATCTGACGCACCGGCCGCTGCGCGCAGGGCGATGACACCCGTGGGCAGCAGGGTCACACTGGAGGTGTTGATGGCCAAAAACAGGGCCATGGAGTTGGTGGCCGTACCGTGTTGAGGGTTAAGTTTGTCAAGCTCTTGCATGGCCCGGATACCGAACGGTGTTGCGGCATTGCCCAGCCCCAGCATGTTGGCCGCAAGGTTCAGGATCATGGCGCCCATAGCCGGATGATCAGCCGGAACATCGGGAAACAGCCTCACCATCAGCGGACGAATCAGCCGCGCTAAAATGGTGAGCAAGCCGCCGGCTTCGGCCACTTTCATCAGCCCCAGGAAAAGGGCCATCACGCCCACCAGGCCAATGGCCAGTTCCACGGCCCCGGTGGCCGATTCGATCATCGCCTTGGAGAGGACTTCCATGGGAGAAGGGCCACCTTTCACAGGAATAAAGAAAATTTGATGCCAGCCGGCAAAGAAGAAAGCGCTTAGAACAATTATTACGAATATGATATTCATGGACACTATTTCATAGGAGGGTTGCCTTGATCACGTAAAAAGGCCTCTCGAAAATTTTCATGAACAATTCGGGTTAACAGTTAACGGGCAGGTCAAGAGTAAAAAATTGCCCTTATTTAGGTTTTAGTTTTTATTATTTTAATATACAATATTTATTGTTAAAAAAATAATTGTAACATCCAAAATACTATAAAAGCAGTATGGATAAAATAATTTCAAATCTCAATTTAAACAATAATAAAAAAAAAGCGCTTTACGCCCTGTTTTACGCGACTTTTGCACTGACTCTCGACAGTATATCGACAATCCATTTAAAATGGGGAATTGATTGGGGCATTTTTCATTGGCAATTAAAGAACGGTTTTGAAGTATCGACCTTTATATTATGGTTCGTAATACCGTTTGTTTTCACATTTAAATCAATTGACTGGAAATATTTTGGTGTCTCAAGACTGAAGAAAAACGACATTTACCTTGTCATTTTATTGTCAATTCTCGGTATTATCGCCGTTCTTTCAATAAAATTCTATCCCAGTTTAAGAAACTTGTATCCTTCCATAGAATTTAATTCCGCATCAGCCAAATTAAATTGGGCCTTATATAAAATGACCTGGAATATTTCATGGCTAACCGGTTGGGAATTTTTGCACCGTTACGTGCTTCTGACATGTTTTGAAAAAGCGTTTCCCAAAAAGGGGTGGTTTGGTGTTTGTCTGATTGAATTTGTCTTTCATTTTCAAAAAGCTTTCTTGGAAGCGATGGGAATGCTCATTTTTTCAGTTATTGTCACGTATTGGGCCTATAAAAGAAAAAATGTTGTTTTACCGTTTTTTGCGCATCTAATGATAGAGTCATTTCTGTTAATTTTTATTCTGTTTGAATAATTTCATTTTGTTCGGCAAGAAATAAACGGCTGAAAGGTCTCGCTCAATTTACTGTCAAGTTCAATGAGAATCCGAGAGATGGGAGCGGCTTGCTGTATGGATTTGAGTTCTTGTCCTACCCACTGTTTTTGGTTAAGAAGCGGCCAAACCACATCTCTCGCTAAGGTGAGGAAGTCCTCACTGATACAATGACAAGCTGAACCGGGCCAGTGATTATCCAGAGCCAGAAAGAAAAGAAAGAGGCGACGGAACAGGCGGAGATCATAGTTATTTAGATCAAGGTCATTTTGATGACGACTCATAAGACTCCGGCCTAATTTTACGAAGCGCTGGTTAAGAGGCATCCGAACGGTTAGGCGCAATGACTCTTCCAGCAGCGAGATTTCCGCGGCTATGTAATAGTACTGAGCCATAGAATAATCGTTCAGTGTCAGCTTCTCCTGAAAAGCGTTAGAGAATATGGATTTACTCCAATCCATGGTTAGAAGAAATCGCGGTTCCTGGCGCCACTGCCGCAAAAGCTGAACAGGAATTCCCACATGTTCAGCGATCCAGGCCAGGGAGGCCCTGCCAAAGTAGGCCTGCATCAAGGCAGAGCCATACTGGCTTGGGGACATGACGATTTCCCGACCTCGCAGTTTCGGAGGTCGGGACAAGTGAACATATTCATGCAGCCTTTGACTCAGCCACTGTTGGTAGAGAAAAATTATTTCCATAAGGCAACCTAAGACATAGACATCACTTTTTTCGACCCAACAACCTTATATCCACTCTACACATTGTGTCACCCACACCCCAGCACCTGTCATTTCACGAACAGCAGATTCAACCGCGGATAACCCACCATACAATGAAGACGGGATGAATCTGCTTGTACGCGCTCCGGACAAACTTAAATCCACGATAATTTGAAGTTTACGGTTTTTGAAATATTTTTGTGTTTCAATCGAAGATTTTCGGACACAGCTATTTAACGTACATCCTGCTATCACTAATATTTTCCTGCCATCATCGATAATGCGTTCAACCCACTCGCGGAAACCGTTTGTAGTTGGAAATAATACACTGTTCCCCGGCTTAATAAAGTAAAGCTGTTGGGTATCGATTATACCGGTGAATGCATCGTCCCAATCATAGCTACACGGTGGAAACGGGCATCTGGTAAACATCGTTTCAATGAACTTGTGGTTTTGATTTAAAAATTGAGCACATTTCTCGAATGCCAATTGAATCGGTTTAACCTCAAGTTCGGCTTTAGAACCTATTGATTGCATCCAAACCCCCTTTGTAAAGGATCGTTGAGGATCAATGATCAGCAGTGCGGCATTATCCGTGGGAATTCTAAGTGTATTAATCATCATATTTTTCAGAAAATTCTGGTAGGTATTCGCGACGTCAAGATTGCCTATATGTTTTAGAAGTGAAATCATATCATCCCATGTTTTGTGATTTGATTCTAACGGTTGCTGTTTTTTATTGATTTTATGAACATCTGCTATTTTTTCTTTTGAAATTATAGTTCTTTTTGAAGCGGTTGAGGATAAAAAATGTTGTGAATTTAGAAGCACTTTGCCATACGGGCCATGGGGGTCTTCAATAATTTGAGTCATATAAGCGATGAAGTCATCCCTGGAGACAGGTTTAATTACGGTAAGGAGGTCAAGAACTGCGAAAACAGGGGCTTCATTCCAGTGCCATCCCATACGTTGGGCGGATTCATGGAGTTCCGATCTGGAAAGTTCTCCGTTTTTGTTTAGATCTAATATGTTAAAAAGTTCGATTAATGACATTTTGATCGTGTTTTGTCATTTAACAATTTTCAATTTATAGGTTTTATCAGGTAATACAATTATGATAATATAATAGATATGAGGTGGGAGGTCAAAAATAAAAAAAATCAGGCACCAAACATAAACAGAATGAAAACTTTTTGAAAATGACAAATAATTAATGAAAAATGGAGTATATGGAAGAAAATGTATTTGTTGATAACTTAAACATAAAGATGGATATGATTGAAATATCTGTAGAAACATAACGTTCAAAAAAGGTTGTATTTAAAAGCAGTTGCATTTTTATAACAAAATAGAGTAATAATAACAATAAGATATAAGCCATAGATGCCTTGTTAACAAAAAAACTAAAAACCGGATTTATCAGGTTTGACATTAAAGATCTGACCGGTTAAATAAACTGCAACTGATTCCGGCATTCAGTAGATTTTTCTAATAACCTGTATTAATACTCCTAAACAGTTTGATTTAGTTATTTTTTCCCTGTTTATTCCCTCTAACAAAAGCAGATTAGTCTGTTTTTTTTAATAAAGAATATAGACCGTTATGAAGAGAGTCTGGAACGAGGTAAAAGCTTCGATCAAGTCACGCATTCCTGATCACAGTTTCAGGATGTGGATTGAGCCACTGCGGATAGCAAGGTGTGATGAAAATTGTATGGTTCTTTTCTCCCCTAACTTTTTTTCCAAAAAGAGGGTTCTTGAGAATTATGGCGCCATGATAGAGTCTGAAATAAAAAGAGTTTTGGGAAGATCATGCCGGCTTTCCATCGAGATTTCCGCAACAGTCGCACTTCCAAAATCGAAAGCGGATGATAATTTTCAACTGTCGCTTCCCAATATAACTGCGCGTCCGCACAACGGACGTCTTTTGAAAAAGGATTTCACTTTTGATCATTTTGTAGTCGGTAAGAATAATGACTTTGCCTATTCAGCGTCCCTATCAATGGCTTCAACAAAGAATTCTTCCCAGAGTGCTTTGTTTTTATTGTCAAAGACAGGGATGGGAAAAAGCCATCTTACCCAGGCTGTAGGACACTTCATTTTGTCCGAACATCCGTCAGACCGTGTTTATTATACTACTGCAGAGGGTTTTAGCAATGAAATGGTCCGTGCTTATCAGCACAATTCCATCAATGCGTTCAAGGAAAAATACAGAAATCAATGTGACGTATTGCTGCTTGAAGATGTTCATTATCTTAGGGGCAAGGAGCGCACCCAGATCGAGCTTGCATTAACCCTTGATACGCTGCTTGAAGCTGGTAAGAAAATAATCTTTTCCAGTTGCTATCTTCCGGCAGACATCCCGAAGCTCGATGATAAATTGAGATCACGTCTCTCATGCGGCCTCATTTCAAACATTGATCCGCCGGATTTCAAGACAAGGGTCAGAATACTGCAAAAAAAGTCAAGGCTTAACGGATGTAAAATTCCCGAAAACATCATCCATTACTTAGCCAGTGAACTTACAGAGGATGTAAGACAACTTGAAAGCGGCCTTATGGGAGTTACTGCCAAATCACTTCTTTTGGGGGAACCCATTGACTTTAAGCTTGCAGAAAGTGTCACCAAGAATATCATACGCCAACGGAAAAATATTACAATAGATGTTATTAAAAAGATGGTTTGTAAAAATTACAAAATTTCCATTACTGATATTGTTTCAAGTTCCCGCAAAAAATCTATTGTTCGACCGAGGCAGATTGCGATTTACCTGTCACGAAGATATACGGATACTTCCCTCCAGGCAATTGGGAGAAGCTTCAACAGATATCATGCCACAGCCCTTCATTCCATCGGCGCCATTGAACGGGAATTAAAAGAGAATGGCCCTTTGCAGAAACAGGTGGATTTTTTTTGTAAAAAACTTGAGTCAGGAAAATTTTGATTTTTATTGTCTTTAACCCTTTTCATGTTCAGCGTTTTGTTGAAGGGAAACCAGACAATAAAAAAGGCAGAGCTTCCTCCGCTCTGCCCATATTCGCTCGATAGTTCTTTTTTTAGACGACCAAGCCTTGCTATACCTGAATCTTGCACGAGTCGGAGGCTTTCATATGCAAGGCACGAGCGGGCAGGTCTCAAATTCCAATATTCAATGACCAAAACCTTCCAGGGAGAGACATTGTTTGGATTGTCGAATTTCGGTCACGCGCAGCGCAGGCGCCGCGTGTTTCTCTTACGACGACCTGATGGCCTGCGGTTCGGAAAAAAGCTATCCGTGACAATGGCCATTTCCGCCTGGAGGGATGCATCATCGACGGCGGACGACAAAGAATGACGGGATCAAAACGGCCAGAAGAACGGAATCAGCAGTGATCCCATGACGCATTTCCTGATAGTTATTCCGAACACAAACTTAAATTTCAGATGAATTCGCTTTCAAAAAACAATTTCTTATCAATGGGTACCCGTTAGTTTGTCACCTTCTTCAGACGGTCCTGATAGCCGAACCCCTCGTAAATTTTATAGATCATCTGTAACCACTTATTTGCTTCAGAGTGGAAGTGGACTTCGGGAACATGTCCCCGGCTCAACTCAATGAGAAACTGGGTAAAGATGATCCACTGCATGGCTTCATCGATATTATACAGCACGGACGAGTGATAGCGAAATTCGATGGTGGCGCGATACCAGTATGAATGAAGATTCAGGCCGTGGTAGCGGGTTTTATCATAACGCGGGTTCCTGGCCGATTCTATATCGTATCGATTCTCAGGTGAGTACCAGAGTTGCTTGATCCGGCAGCTGCCTGTTTCTAATTCACATTCACAGATATCCAGAAAAGCTTCCACATCGATTTCCAGTGGCCGGCAGGTCTCGGCATTCTGCCGATCTCCCGGGATGAACAGATAAAATTGATCTTCGTATTGGTGCACGATACGAACAAGTTGCCGAAGCTGATTGCAGCCGTATTCCTCAGGGTCAACACCGTGATGAACATGAAATCCGCAGGTGTTATCGATATCGATCCCCTCGATATCACATAGAAGCTGAAAGGCCTGGTAGGCTTGCACCAAGCCTTCTATGCCGCTCAGAATCGGGCTTGTCAGTTCGGCGCCGCATTGCGTATGACCTTTGCCTCTGACGGAAGAATCTTGTTCAAAATGCCAAGAGTCACTGTCGGCGCCGATAGGTATCTTGTAGTTCTTACAGAGGTCTAGGATGTGCCGGCCGTTTCTGGAGCGGGATGAGATACAGTATGGCTTAATGATATTACCGTCAATTGGGGCGATAACATAATTTAGCCCAAAAAATTCAATCTCCACACCAAAGGGGTGCTCGGTGAAGTACTGCAACATGGGGTACTTGTGCTTGAGGTGGGATACCAGGTTGTTAGATTCCGTCATCATTAGATTTTCCCTTAATGAATGTTTCTGTAAACGCTACTTCGCAATTTTGTCGATTATATTCCAAATTCTTTCAGCCCAATCATAGTGTTCAGGTTTCATCAGGCATGATCGTAAGCAAGTAACGTCCTGTTGATCAAAACTTACATTAGTCCATTTATCTTTTAATAAGGAAGAAGGATATTTGAAGGTTGCCAAATGTAAATGGTCTTCCGCCGCAGCGTGAAAAATATCCTCGGTTCGTTTGGAAATTTGGCTTGCACTGCCACCGTTTGGCGCCCACACTAATATGTCTAACTCCGGAGGAAAGATTGTTTTAAATCGTCCATCGGAAAATATTTTTTCATATAATGCAAGTGCTGCGTTACGTGCTTTTGATAACCCTTGAGCAAATTCTTTGTTTGGAACCAGAGGTAATAATTTCTGGGTTGCCCAAAGGGCAACGGCAGATGCGCCGGGCCGAGAGCATTCTAAACTAATTTCACCAAGATGTAATTCAGGGGATGTGAAATAGGTATATGGAGAATCATGTTTGTAAAACTTACCTACATTGGGGTTTTTATAAAGTATGCAACCGCAACCATATGGCTGTAAACCGTGCTTATGCGGGTCAATTACGATTGAGTCGACTTTATTAAGGCAATCATAGACTCTTTGCGTATCCGGATTCAGGTTGTTCGCAAGAATAAAGTAACCGCCATAAGCAGCATCAGCATGTAGACGAAAATCATATTGTTCTTTTAACTCAAGAATTTCCGGCAATGAATCGACGGATCCGGTTCCTGTTGTACCAATTGTTGCTACAACCGTTCCAACATCGCCTTTATTTAGTATTCGTTTGAGCGAAGGGATATCTAACCTCGCTTTATCATCACAGGGAACGGATTGAAAACACAGGCCAAGCACATCGGATATACGCTTGTGAGTATAGTGTGCTTGCTCTGAAGCAACTATTTTCTTATCAGGCTTTGTTTTTCCTGAT
Organism: Thermodesulfobacteriota bacterium; assembly: GCA_034658755.1. Classification (GTDB taxonomy): domain Bacteria; phylum Desulfobacterota; class Desulfobacteria; order Desulfobacterales; family UBA11574; genus S5133MH16. The sequence continues at coordinate 8,166 of JAYEFV010000153.1, forward strand.
ATCCATAACGCTTCCATATTGGCCATTGTGCCTCCGCCCGTGAGATGCCCCAGAAAATTATCCCAGCCAAAAAGCTTCGCAATTTCAGCAACAGCTTCTTTCTCAAGTTGTGAACTTGCAAGCCCACCATCAAGAGCATGATTATTAGGATTAATCCAGAGCGACAACATATATGCAAGACGTGCGATTGGATGTGGGGGCTTGAGCATTTGGCCGGCATAATACGGATGAAAGTATGGATAATTGTTTTTCATAATTTCAGCCGTATCCAGAATAATTTTTTCTATTTTTTCGGCATTATAATTGTATTGGATGTCTGGTAATGCTTCAAAACCACTTTCGAGTTGATTCAAAGCTTTTTCAAGAATTTTGAGGGAAATTTTTTCAAATTTCATTTAAATTTTCTCCTTAAAGTAAATTCTCTTTCCAGCGCATGAGCAGTCTGTCCACATTCAGGTGTCCGAGATCGTTTTGATCGAAAAACTGAAAAATATCATACCGGTTCCCCTGCGCCCACCAATTTTTCAAAATATTGCCGGTCTCGGATTCGAACATCCACCGATTTCCAAGATTTTTTTGCAGATAGTCTTCCAAGATCGATTCACCCATCCAACCCAGAAGATAGTCCAGGCAATAGAATTCAGGTACCAGGTCAAAAAGATGTGTCTCGGCTTGGTAGTAAAAACCGGTATATCGGGTCATCAGCCTTGAATATCGATCTCCGCCGGAGAGGTCTCCCTTTGAGAACATCTCAAACTCTGATAAGAATTTGGCCGCATACCGTCTGAAAACAGAAAGATCTTTAAGCATCTTATGATAGACTAAGTTGTTAGAAGTCTCGGGCTGAAGGCCCAGGTATTCGTTTAGAAAGGAACGGGAGAAGGTCAGGTTTTGGAGAAGAAAGGCAAACGATTCAGAGAGGCTGTAGTTGGTGGCCATGTCTCGATCAACGATGCTGAGATCGGGGGATGTAAAGACGGCGGATAATCCATGCCCCAATTCGTGCCAGAGTGTTTCGAGATCAATCCACCCTCCCTCGGGTCTCATGAGAATGTAAACCTCTTCCGGTACTTGAAGAATGAAACAGGCGGCCTGGGCGCTTTTCCCGGACTCTCTCTCCAATTCAAGGTTCAAACCCGGCGTTTTATCGAGGTCAATATCCCAGTAGTGAAAAAAACGGATAAGGTTTTTCATCGGTATATCCGGGAAAAGATAGTCGAACTCTCCAAGACCCAGGAGGTTGATGGCGTCAAACCGGGTCAGCGCGTTCATGGACAACCCGTAACGCTCCCGACTCCATCGTTTCATTGCGGAGAAATAAATCTTATCGGTTTCCCGCAGGACCTTCTTAAAGTATCGGTAATAATATGGGTAGTCGATCCCTTTTTTATGACGGCAGTATTGGATGTAGCTATCGAACCCCAGGTCCTTTTCGAGGATCTCCAGCAACATGTTCCAGTAATTTAGGACAAAGGGCTTTAAAAACTTGCAGAGGGGCCGGGTCTCTTTATGAAGAATTTGCCTCTTTTTATAGGTGCTCGACTTTTGACACCAGGGAATAATTTCTTGAAAATAGACTTTTTCGCCATTTACAGCTGCCGCCGCCCCTCTCATCCAGGCCTGCATTTCGGTTTCATGGGGGAGGAGTCGCCGGCGAAGATAATGATCGATCAAGGAGTGCTTCAGACGGATTTTGACAGTTTCATCCCTCAGTCTGTCGATTTGGGCCAGGGTATCAAGACTGATGAAATCTTTATACGGTTCGTATATCTGATAGAGCTCAAAGGGGGCCCTGTCTCCTTTGGACAGTGCAAGCGCCTCTGTACCCCACCGGTAGTTAAGGTGGTGGAGAATGTTGGCAAACTCTATGGCATTGGACGGTTTCTCCACAATAGGCAGCCTCTTTGAGGTGTCCCGGCGAATATGAGAACGTTATGGGAACCGGAATATCAAATCACCGGGAATCAGAACTTTATTTTTACATTGAAAACCTGTTCTTCCCTCCGGGCCGTAGGCTGGGCCAGGATTTTTACTTAAAATCTGTGGGCCCAAATAGCTCTACCGCATCAGAACCTATTGTCGCCTGCTCAGTTTCAATAGGTCCAAATAATTCGACCCCATGGGATTCTGTTGATGTCTGATAGGTGTCAATAGGCCCAAACAGGTCCACTGCGCCGGATTCTATCGATGGTTTTTTAGATGGAAAGGATTGAACATTTTTATTACGGACTGATGAGGACAGGTAGGAAAGCGGCATTGGTTTGCGGGATTTCATTAGAGCTTCAGGGATAAAGATATTATCGCCGATTTTGATTCGGTTTGGATGAAGAGAGGGATTTGCTTTAGATAGGCTCTTCCAATTTTTCCAGGAGTCCGTGTACCATTGCGAGATGGTGGAAAGTGTTTCTCCTGGCCAACGAACCCTGTGTATATAGAAGCTGGGTCCCGATGTCGGTGATGGGGGCTTAACTTCTGAGGGAGTCTTTGTTTCAGACTTGATCTCCATTGGAACAGGAAGTTCTTGAAGCTTTGTTATGGAATGCGTTTTTTGAAAACCACAACCGTTTAACACACAAAGCAAGGATAGAATCAAAAGACCCGGGGCTAATTTCTGCCATGCCGTAAACATTACGGTGCCTTTCCCGAGTTGTTCTTAAACCGGTTTAGATATTTTCGAACCCTTTGATTTTCGGGATTGACAATCAGAGCCTTCTCAAGGTTGTCAATGCACTGGTTCCTTTTTCCTTGTTTTTGTTGGACCATAGCAAGGTTGAACAGGGCCTTGTCGAGATAGTTTGGTTTCGACTCGGCGGCGAGAAGGAACATTTTTTCGGCATTCATATAATCCTTTTTTGACGCATAGATAAAGCCGAGATTAAAAAAAGTATCCTTAGAACGGTAGTTAAGATCAGCGGCTTTTTGGTATGCGTTGATGGCCTTGGAGTAGTCTTTCGATTTGGTATAGAGATTTCCCAAATCAAAGTGTGCCCCGGCATTTTGAGGATCAGCCTCAAGTGCTTTGCAGAGTAATATTCCCGCTTCACCGGGGTTTTTCCTCAAGAGCCTGCCTGCCTGCCCTCGCAGAGCCTGTGAATAATACACTTTAACTTCTGGCATAGTTATCTGATTCCGGGCTATAATATCTTCAAATAATTCCACGGATCGGCTGTAGTTCTTGTTGTTTAGCTCCTGTTTGGCCAGTTCTAACGCAATTGGTTCCCGTGTCTTGGATTTACCGGCTTGCGGTACCTCTACGGAATGGGCTGGTGTGGGCGTAGAGCCCCTCTCAATATATGTCAGCGAGGTAAAATGACGGCCTGGTTCATTGGAATATGATGGTGGGGCGGTGTTTACGGGGGGTGTCGGTTTTTGTAAATTATCTTTTGAAGATATTCCTTTATTGGACAAACCAACAAGGATCATGACGATGACGGCCAAAGTCACGGCAGAGCCCCAGCAGAACATTCTTTTTTGTGTGTTCATAGCGGCAGAGCCCCAGAGAAATAGTTTTTTTTTAATGAGCGCAACAGTGGGTTCTCTATAATTTTGGGTAGTATTTACCTTGGTTTCTTCCTCTAAATGCATTTTCTTTTTGGTACGTTCGGCTTGTTGGGGTGAGGTGGAAGGATATGTCACAAAATGGGGCGGATGTTCATTGGAAGGGTGGTCCGGGAAATTTGAAACTTTGTTTTTTTTGATTTCACCGGGAAGACTGAGTTCTTTAGAACATTCCTCGATAATGGCCGGGGGAATCTTTTTCAAATCTCGTACATAACCTGTTAATAGGGCATGACCACAAATTTTGTTTATAAGGCGAGGATACCCATTAGAAAAACGATATATTTTTTGGATTGCCTTTCGATTGAAGAGTTTTTCCTCAGTCCCGGCGACTTTCAATCGGTGTTTAATGTATTCAAACGTTTCAATTTCTGACAATGGTTTAATTTGGTAGGTCAGCATAATTCTTTGCCGAAGAGCACGACATTCTTGTGAGGCCAGGGTTTGATTTATTTCGTTTTGCCCAATAAAGAATATGTTAATTAATTTTTGCTCCGGGAGCTCTATATTTGATAAAAGTCGAATATTCTCAAGAAGGTCTTTTGACAAATTATGCGCTTCATCAATTATGAGAAGAACATGTTTATTTTCCGAATATACTTCCTTTAAAAACCGGCTGAAATAAACAATAAAATCTACTTTGTTGTCAAATTTTTTGGGGATATTGAATGATATCGCAATAAAATTAAAGAAATCAATGAGATCTAAGGCAGGATTTGTTATGTATGCAACAAACGTATCATTTTCGAGATTTTCTAATAATGCATTAATCAAGGTTGTCTTACCCGTACCTACGTCCCCGGTAACCAGCAGGAATCCCTTTTGGTCTACTACACCATACTTCAGAGTTGCCAAGGCTTCCTTGTGCTTATCGCCAAGCCAAAGAAATTGTGGATCTGTGGTTATCTGAAACGGCTTTTTAACCAGATTGTAATGAGATAGGTACATATCTACAGTTTGATTAATCCTCTTTATAATATCGTAATTGGCATATGTGAATGGAAATCAGCCGAAATGATCAGCACAATAGCCATTCCTGCTTTTTCTTGTAAATATGAATAAGATTAATCTACCTTTATTATGCAAATATCATGCAGAATCAAAGAGTCGCAGTGATTTAAAACGAATATGGCAAATTATCAAATAGTTATAGCTATCGTAAAGTAAGAGCAGCTATGCTAATTAATCGAAAAATATCTGTAATTGAGAGGTAAATTCTATAAAATTTATGTAAATTATTGCACAATTTCCCACTTCCGAATTCACGGGCTAACTTAACTTGGACATCCGTATCTTTTTTTTAGGTAATTCAATCCAAATCAAAGCAGTATCTTATGAAAATCGTTTCCAAAAGATCACTAAATTCATCCGGGACCTTTTCGAAAAACTCGTTTTGAGTAGATCTTCGATTTTTCTAATCTTTATTTTTAATCGATCAATGATCTGAGCAGGGGTTTCTTGACGTAAAACCGCCTGAAATTGAGCTCCATAAAACCTAACCGCACTGATTCCGAGTATAATAATATCGTATGCTTTCCAAGAATCTCCCCGCCTTATCATTTTAATTTCTACCGGAACTTCTAGATTCTTCCAAAGCACCTTCACCCTAACGACAGCTTTTGAGTAGCTGATCAAGTTTTGACCGACTATAATTACTTTTTCATTATTATATTTATCTTGCAGCATGGTAAGGTAAAAAACCGTTACAAACTTGGAAAAAAGCTCTGTAAATTCATATAGTTGCTGTGGCTTGAATTTTAACCAATTGCTCGCCAGAGCACGCCGGCAAAACTCTTTAAAGTCAACTGTTTGGTTTACAATCTCCGACAGCTTTTGACGTTGGACCCCTTTTTGGCCGATATTTTTATAAATTGGATTTTTTAATATGTTGGTTCCTTGGTCTATTAATTCCTGTAATGCATCTATCGGTTGCTCCGCATAAGCAAAAGTAGAGAGTTCTGCTAGAATAATAACAACTGCAACCAGAGCCTTTTTCATATTTGTTCCTATTAGAACAGTTATCTACGACGGCGCCCCATCGAAAATACCAAAATAGCGACCAACGAAATTGAGATTTTGATTGTTAACATCGCTTGCCGGTATGCAAAATTCTATCTTAATACAGATATCATAGATTGTAATTCTCAAGTCAACTAAATCCTTTTTTTGACCATTGCACGGACAATTTCGACCCTATCTCTTTTCACTTAAAACCCCATTATTTATTTAACGGCTTTTGCCTGATCTTAAAATCAAATAATCTTTGTCGATATCCTTTTATCAATCTGATAAGTATTATTGAAGTTGCACTTCCTATTATGATTCCGGCGTCCTGAAATCCTTGAAAAAAAACTGAACTTAAAACATTGCCCCAGCCACTATGTCCGGAACTCCAACTCACCTCAAAAGGCCAAAAAAAGGAAACCGGTGAACTGGTAAAGAAAAAATCTGCTAAAACATGGGAAAAGATTATCAAGAAACAAACTCCAAACTTCATCCTTGGAATCTGAGGTGAGAACTTCCATGCTCTTGATGCAAGGAATCCCATAATCAAAGCAAATATTAAGCTATGAGTCGGGCCGCGATGAAAAGCGTTTCCATTCCATTTTATAAGAAGGCCAATAATAACGTCAAAATCAGGCATATTGGCAAGAATAGTTAGAAAAATAATAATTTTTAAACTACTTCGTTCAGAATTATTATTCGCACTCAGTTCATAGGTAGCTAATCCAATGGCAGTATGCCCCATAGGTAATGGCATTGTAAAGACCTCCTAAAAATTGACGTTTTTTGCCCGGTTCATTGCGATAAAATTTGATAAGGATATTTTCTATCCAAAAACTATGCCAAACTAATTATTCAGATGAATAGCTTATTAAAACAATGGGTTATAAATAAATTAAAGCTTAGAGATAAAAAAGATGTGGACACAATTATTGTGGAATTCACTTCACAATCTAACTTGTTTTACATATTTTTGGGGCAATACAAGGGAAATATAAAGAATCTTGGCCCAGCCTACGGCCCGGAGGAACAGGTTTTTCAACACTAAATTAATTTGGAAGGCGTCTAAGAATGACGGTCTCGTAAAAAGTCGAAAAACACCATTTCTCGTCATTTCGGCGAAGGCCGGAATCCAGTTATATCAATATGTTCTGGATGCCGGATCAGGTCCGGCATGACGATTTCGGACTTTTTACGAAACCGTCAAGAATAGACCAGATCGTTTAATAGTCTATGAATGGTTAAATGGATTTATCACAAAAACTTATATTTTCGAAGGCGAGGTCTTGTCATTCGGGTCGATTCGCCAGTAGTCCGCCGGCTTTCCACACCATTCAAGGAATTGTCTTGTATCATTGCCGAGCTGATTTATGGCCCATTGTCTATCCGTTCGGTTCCAGATTGTATCAATATGGTTGGTTCGGTTAGGCATTTGCAGCTTTTTGATTCTACTTTGGCTGGACGCAATAGCCAAATGGGAGTGCTGGATCTTAATCAAAGGATCTACACCCATAAACTCGAAAATATCTGTGAGCACTGCATCCGGATCAGCAACGTACTCATCGAAACATATGATCTTAATGCGATGGTCCGGAAAGTACTTTCTGTAAACAGTGATATTTTTCCAGTACCGGCTCGACTCGATAATGTTTGGCTCTCTGCGAACCATATCATTTATGGAGTTTTCAACAAACGGAAAACCCGGCGTGGTCATCCACTCGATGTAAGCCGATTCCATTCGATCAAGCGGATGACGGACTGAGTAAAGGATTTTCGCGTCCGGAACATGCTTAATAATGC
>JAYEFV010000154.1:0-4118 GCA_034658755.1 Thermodesulfobacteriota bacterium
GACGGATGAAAAATTAAAACCTTTGTGGGAAAAGAAATATTTGGAATTATATATTGTTTTTAAAAAAAGATCGAATACACTTAAAACCCACCTGGATACGATAGATAAAATTCAAAAAGACCTTCCCAAAAAGGTTAAGAAAAAAATTGTCAAGAAATCTGATGCTCTTAATTCAATTTTGAAAAAAGCTGGGAAAAAGCCGAAAAAGAAAAAATACAAAGAAGTTACGCAAGAAATTCGATCGTTTTCCAGAATGCTGCGAGATATTAGCCCCTGAATTCAGGCTCTGCCGTTTCCGGTGGTCCTTATACTTAACTAAGGCATTCTTCTGCCGCAGTCGCTGTTATTTTGTTCAGCCACTCGGAGAAGGATGTACGTCATTCCATACTCACGGTCTCGAACATTTCGTAAAAGGTTTTTTCTCCGATCAGAGAATCCACCTTGCCCTGAAGATCCCTTCTTTTTTTGTTTTGCACCCATTTCTTCCAGTCGTCAGCCGTCTCCCATTTGCTTATAACCAGGTAATCTTCGGGATCATCAAGGCTTCTTAATGTCTCGCCGGAAATAAAGCCGGGTTGTTTTCCTGCAGCGGCCCGTAATATCGCGAGTAGTGGAAGCAGTTCTTCTGGCTTATCGACTTGCCATTTGCGTTTAATCATAACTTTAATAGACATTTTGTCCTCCTTTTACTTCTCAGATTCAAATCGTCTTGCTTTTCAACACTAAGCAGCGTGATCATCCGGGTAATTCAATGCCCGTCATTAAATGATCTTCCATGAATCTGATTTCATCAATGCCCGATACCACGACTTCAGGATCGGCCTGGAGTTCTTCGTCAGAGATCTTGCCTCCATACTCAACTTTGGACAGAATATGCTTGATACAGTTGAGCCTTGCCTTTTTCTTGTTATCGGAACGAACAATTGTCCACGGAGTAACTGTTCTGTTGGTTTCATTGAGCATCACGAACTTCCTTATGGTATAATCATCCCACCTTTGCTGAGCCTCTCTGTCAACCGGAGAGATTTTATATTGCTTCAATGGATCCAACTCTCTCGAATCAAACCGGCGCAACTGTTCTTCTTTTGAAACAGAGAAAAAGAACTTGAATAAAATAATTCCATTTTTTACCAGCATTGATTCAAGCATGGGTGTGTCTTTCAAAAAGCGCTTATTTTCCTCATCCGTGCAGAAACCCATGGTTGGCTCAACCATGGCACGATTGTACCAACTGCGGTCGAACAGTACTATTTCTCCTCCGGATGGGAGGTGTTGAATATACCTTTGAAAATACCACTGGGTTCGTTCCCTGTCGCTGGGCTTTAAAAGCGCAACAACCCGGGCACCCCGTGGATTCAAATGTTCAATAACCCTTTTGATCGTGCCGCCTTTTCCGGCAGCATCCCTCCCTTCAAACAGCAACAATACACGTTGTTCGTTGGCAATGACATGTTTTTGCCATTTTAAAAGCTCGATTTGAAGCTTGTTTAGCTCCTCTTCGTATACGAGGGTGAACTTTTTTACCCAGACGGGTTGGCGTCCTTTTGTTTTTTTCTTGTTTAAGTTTTTAAAGCTGGTGTGTTCGGTTAATTTTTTCTTCAGCTTTTTTTCTTTTTTCTTGCCTTTCTTATTTGTTTTCTTTTTGTCTTTGGATGCTAATTTTTCTTTTACATCAATTTGCTTGGATTCTTTTGCTTCTAAACCTTTGGATTTCTTTTTGTTTATTTTCGGTTTCTTTTTTGCCATCTTGCCCTCCTTCTGTTCATATACAAGCCCTTTAAATGGATTAAGCATCTAAACCAAGTCCAACCCTAAAGCATAAATAAAATCCCATCTTGTTTAACCTTCAGGAAGGCTGGTAATATTCCATCTCCTTCGTGAGAATCATACCAGGAATCTGCCATATTTTTTACGCTGCTTTTTCATTTCTTTTAATTCTTTATCACCCGAAATAACAATATTCGGATCCGGTATAAAATCGAGCTTGCGACTTCTTCCTTTGTATGGCACCGAATTGAGTATCACTTTCATGGTTGCCCGTCGGGCCAAATGTTTATTGTCGGATCGAATTACCCACCACGGAGATTTTTTCCTATGGGTCTTTCTCAATAACATGAATTTTTTTTCGGTAAATTCATTCCATAATTCCTGGGCTTGCAGGTCCACTTCGGAAAGTTTCCATTGCCGCAGCGGATCGTTCTTTCTCCTTTTAAATCGTGTATTCTGCTCTGCCTTGGTCACAGAAAAATAGAGTTTAATCAGTATGGTTTTGCCGGCATCTTCGAGGAAATTTTGTTCGTAAATAATGACCTTCTTCATGAATCGCTTATATTGAGCCTGGGTACAAAATCCCATCACCGGTTCAACCAGAGCCCGATTGTACCAACTTCTGTCAAACAAAACAATCTCTCCGGAATGGGGGAAGTGTTCGATATACCGCTTGATATGGAGTTCTGTTTTCTGGCGCTCGCTTGGTTTGCCCAGTGCAACCACTCGATATCTTTTCTCATTCATATACCGGACAATGCGGCGGATCGTCCCGCCTTTACCGGAGGCATCCCGACCATCAAAAAGAACGACCATTTTTTTTCCGGTATTTTCCAGATGGCGCTGCATCTTGATAAGTTCTGCCTGGTAAGGTTTCAACTCTTCTGAATTGTAATATTTCTCTAATGCCCCTCTGATGATCTCCTCTTTCTCTTTCTTTTTGAGCAGCTTAGGGATCTTTCGAATCTGTTTGTCAGGATCGGCAGTTTTGATTTTTGACTCAGCTTTCCTTACCACATCTCTGATTTGCGCCGTCGGACCATTTACTCTCTTTGCCGATTTCTTTCCCTTGCGTTTCTGTTGATTTGGATCAGCGGACTTGATTTTCGATTCGGCTTTCTTTGCCATATCTTTAATCTGAAGTTTTGAACCGCTCACCCCTTTTTCCGATTCTTTTTTCTTATCTTTTTTTTCCCCCGTCGTTATCATGTCTGCTTCAACCCCTTCTTGTTCAGGATCCTTTCTAAAATTAATCACAATGAATCGTTCCGATTAGTTTAATTTCTTTCCTTTTAAGATACTTAGCACACGCTTATCTGTATTTCCCAATATACAGACGGATTCATTGCTCTCCCGGAACCATTGGATGGTTTCATTGGGGAAGGTACTGTAAACGGTAAGGTCGCCCGTGTTAACTACCCGATGGAACCGGTTAGGCCGGACATAGTTCAGTATCGCTTTTAATGCCGGATAATTGGCGTGGATATCACCTATTACAAGTATTTTTTTCACCTAAAATCTGCAATTGCCTATTTGGCCGCAGCTTCAAGGCACAGGGTGTGCTGCCGTAGTAAACTACTGCAAACGCCCAGCAACACAGAAGATGCGGTCAAAGGGGCAATCCAGCTATATGGACCAGATTGCCCTTGAACTTCCTGGGCGCCGGCAATAGCCCATTTCATGAAGTATTCAGAATTGATGAACTCGTAAAAAGTCAAAAAACATCATTTTTTGTCATTCCGTTCCGGATCGGGGTCCGGGATGACGGCCAAGCCGGAATCCAGTGTTTTCAGAAACTTATGACTGACCTGGACCCCGGCTTTCGCCGGGGTGACGACTTTTTACGAGACCGTCAGGATTAGCAGGTCACATGAAATAGGCCAATAACCTTTTCACCGGCGGTGTTCCAGGCTTCAATCGCCTCGGAGGTTGCCATCAGCTTTACCCGGCAACCTTTTTGGTTAATGTATTTCTCGGCCTCTTCCGACATCACAACCCGTCTGTATTGACCGGCCCCGATGATTAGCAGCTCTGCCCCTTTTTCATAAACATACTTGGCCTCCTCCAGTGAAATCTTATGGGAGGTGCCGTAAACCTTTTTGGACAGCTTTTTCTTTCGTTTTTGGACCGAGCCATCCAATTTCAGGATGACATCATTTTTGATTTTCTGACCTTCGATGGTGATAGAACCAAAGGCCGTTGCATCAATTCGGGGCCGCATGGTTTGTCTATTTTGTTCTATTTTATTTTTTTCCTTTTTTTTCCTTTTTCCCCCCCTTTTTCTTGTCCTTCTTTTTCCCCTTTTTCTTGGCTTTTATCTTTTTCTTGTCCTTCTTTTTTTCCTTTTTCTT
>JAYEFV010000155.1:0-15518 GCA_034658755.1 Thermodesulfobacteriota bacterium
TGTCGAAAAACGGAATCCCATTTGTCACCATGATGACTTCAAGTCCGTCCTTTCGAATGAAAATTGTATTAAAAAGCCTAATGGGTTCTACGTTCTTTATAGTTTGATAGATTTTATTTTTCAATGCCTGTTTATCTGAGTTCGAAAAGAAATCATAGAAGTATTTACCGATCACTTCATCAGTTTGATAGCCTAATAAGGCTTCTACAACAGGGTTAGAATAGATATACCTGCCGTGCACATCCATCTCCCACAACCAATTGAATAGGCTTTCAGCCAAATCATGAAATCGTCTTTCGTATAGATACAGAGATTGCTCAAGCTTTCTTTCGCGAATTGCATTATCAATGATACTGGGCAGCAGTGTAAAAAAGTCCCCGGATTTAACTAAATAATCTTTGGCCCCGGATTTCATAGCGCGTACAGCAATATTCTCGTTTCCATGACCTGTGATCATAATAACCGGGATATCTTTATTTTGTTGATTTAAAGCCTCCAAAAATTCGATACCATTCATGCCGGGCATGAGGTAATCTGTTATGATAACCGTGGGATTGATTTCATCAAGCCTTTCAAGGCAGGTCTTTGCCTCCTGAAAATGATACAGCGAAGCGTATGGAAACTTCCTGCCAATGGCCCGTTTCATGAGGCCGAAATGAGCTTCCTCGTCTTCAATGATCACGAGCGTTAATTTTTCCACGATCAAGCCTCCTTGTCTTTGAGGGTGAAAAAAAACGTGGCCCCTTTTCCCGGCTCGGATTCCAGCCACACTCTGCCTCCATGGTATTGGATTACCCGTTTTACGATTGCCAGTCCAACACCGGTTCCTTGTTCAAGCTTTTTTGCGGACGGCAGCCGCTGGAACACCTGGAAAATCTTTTCAAAATATATTTTTTCAATACCGATACCGTTATCCCTGACAAAGATCACCTTCTGGTCATCCTGCTCTTGAGCTCCCACCTCAATTCGTGGACAAGGGTTTTCCTTGCCAATATATTTAATTGCATTGGATAACAGGTTCTCCATGACCTGAACCAATCGCTTTTTTTCACCATAAACCAATGGGAGGTCTTGCGTAACGGCTACCTGAACACCTCTTTTTTTGATCTGAGGTTGAAGCGCTGTAATAGCTTCTTCTATCACATCGGCAAAAGGAAATTCGGTCTTTTTTACCGTTAACCGCCCGATGCGGGAGAGTTCCAGCAAGTCGTTAATCAAAAGCTCCATCTTTCGGGTAGCATCACCGATATAATTAAGATATTTTTCGCCATCTTCAGGGATCAGGTTTCCAAAATCTTCACGCAAAGCACCCACAAAACCTTCAATGGTAACAATAGGCGTCTTCAGGTCATGGGAGACCGAAAACACAAAGGTTTCAAGTTCCGCGTTTTTGGCGGCGAGTTCCGTGAGCAGGGCCTCCAACTTCTTTTCATTTTTCTTTAACGCCTTTTGGGCCCGTTTTCGTTCACTGACTTCATGAAGGGCACGATCTCTGGCCCGCCGGTACATTTGCATTCGATGATTAAGAAAATGAAGGAGCAACGAGAGAATTGCGGAGATCACAAGACCGAAAGCCAGAAGCCCGGGGTTTCGAACCACCCTGGGCGGATAAAGGGAAGACTTGGGGGAAAGTTCCAATTGCCAGGTTTTTCCGGGAAAATGGATCTCTTCAAATACGTGCAAGTTATCCTTTTTCGGATTACTGTGGCTCTGTTCTTCATTCGTGTAAATCAGTCGATCGGCTTCGTAAAGCCTGATCCAAAAGTTTTTGAGAATCGACTTGGCCAAACAGATGCCCATAATTCGCTTAACCCGAAACACACCGTTCAGATAACCTTGCACACGGCCGGTATAGATCAGAGGCCAGAATGTATGGAAGCCCAGTCCTCTCTGAATAAGTTCCGTACAAGGGGTGGCCACATATTGGAGATTTTTCCCGGCCTTTTGAAATGTATCCCGCACCCGCGAATTCACATGTTCAGAGAAAATGTTACCGATGAAACCTTCATTGCCTTCCTTGGGGAAAACCCAGCGAACACCCCCTCCGGGATCGATCCAGTTGATCCCCGCAAAACCGGGGTAATGAGTGTAAAAATTCTCGGCAAACTCAAGAAAACGCTTTTGGCTGAAGTCAGGCGGAGTTCTTTCGACCCATCTATCGGCCAATAATTTAAGAGAAGCCATGCGAGCGTTCATCAGGCCTTCAACACGAATCCGTATCTGTTCCAAAGACGTTTGTGTATGCCGAAAGACGAGCTCTTTTTCATTCCTGTTTTGATTTTGCCACAGAATTACTGCACCGCTGCCAAAAATTAACAATGCGGCAATGGGGGAAAAATTCCTGAAATGAAACATTGATATCTTCAACGAGAGTTTGTATATGATATTGTATCAGGGTTAAAAACTGTATTGTCGGTATACGCAAAACGTTTTATAAGGCCGCACCTATCACATCGGGTTTACGTCCCTGGTTTTGTTAGAATCAAGTCGATTTACTGTTATTATAGTGCGTTATGCATCGACTTGAGTTGGAATTCTGATTTTTTTCACGGATGGGTAAAAATATGTCCAAGCCTGACAATGCATGGTTCTTAACAGGAAAGGGCGTTAAAAGCAACCCCCTTTTTTTGCCTTGAATTGTGATACTCTTTAGTTCGATTTTAAGAAATTTTTTGAAAACAAGGCGGGTGCAGATATTTCTTTGACCAGTAGATGAATACGTTTAATGCAATCCATTTGCCTGCCCAGGTTATTCATTTACTCGAAGCAATTTTGATCGCTGTTTCTCAATGCGCCGCTTTTTTTTCGAGAAACTAATAATTTTCTGCTTATCTGCACGATCTGATTTGATGCCATGGGACTTGGGATCCGAAATTTTTTGTTCATTATATGCTTTTTTACCGGAATTGTTTTTTATTCCATGGGGTTCCGTATTCTGACGGTTAACGAGCGGCCGCTGTAACATTTTTTCATAAAGATCTATGTAATGTTGTGCGGTCACCTTGTGATTAAATGTAGCGGCGCCTTGCATCATTATCCGTTTGACCTGCTTTTTCTTTTCTTTTGCGGGCAGCAGGTAAAATTGCATGGCCTGATCAATAGCCCAGGATAGACCTCCCGGGTCGAATGTGTTGAACAGAAAACCGTTGCCCGTATTGTTATCTATATCCAGGTGGGTAACCGTATCATGAATTCCGCCGGTATCGTGGGCTACCGGGAGAGCCCCATAAATAGCGCCGATCATCTGAGGAAGGCCGCAAGGTTCAAAACTCGACGGCATCAGTACAAAATCAGAAGCCCCGTAGGCCAGCCGCGCCAACCGTTCATTGAAGCTGCATACTGCCACTCGATCTGACGAATTATGGAATCGAACGATGTCTTTAAAATGCCTTTGATAGTCTCCATCTGCCACAAAAACCATCTGTAAATTTTGTTCCAAGTAGCGGGAAACCACTTTATAAAGTATCTCAGCCAGCAACTGGCATCCTTTTTGAACCGGATCCAAACGAGAAGGCCAGAAAAAAAGGGGAGCATGTGGTTCCTGTATTAAACCTAACGTTTTTTGGAGGATGCGTTTATTGGTTTTTTTTCCACTCACATGATTTTTTGCGGAATAGTTACAATGCAAGGCTTCATCTGTGGATGGGTTATAGGAAGGATCAGGCGCATTTAGAATCCCAACAGCACATCCGGCGTTATTTTTATTGGCAAGTTCACATTGCATGGAGTTTTTTACAAAACCGTGCCGGCCTTCGACCATTTCCTTCAGGAAGGTGGGACTTACGATATTTACGAAATGGGCAGCAAAAGCCCCGCTTGTGAGAAAATCTACCGGCATGGAATCTCTGGTGTTTTCATAAGTGGATGGACAATACTCAAAATAAAAGTTTTGCCAGAACGAAGCACCGTCAATACCCCTGTCCTCGATTTCAGAAAGAGTACTTTTAACCGTATGGATATTGTGAATGGTAAAAAGGCAGGGGATACCCAATTGTCTGGCCATGGCCGGAATCAGACCGGTCATCCAGTCATTGCAATGGATGAGATCCGGCTGAACCCGGGGAACGATATTGTTAATGACTTCTCGTTGAAACGCCAGTGAGATTCTGATATTTTCGAACTCATAACCTGAATAGATATGATTAAGGTAGAAAAAAGCCCTGTCCTGAGCCAGATGAATCCTTTCGTCCGGTACCTTGCTCCGTATGGTTTTCAGTTCTTTTCTAATAATTGGCGGCGATTGACCGCCAAAGATTGTTCGGTAATCCGGCAGGGCCACATGGACATCGGCGCCCTGGCTGTAAAGCTCATTTATCAAAGCTGCCGAAACATCTGCAAGTCCTCCGGCTTTGGCATTCAAGCCGTTCGAAATATTACCCATCCCTTTGGGAAGATAGGTAATTTCAGGCGTCACGATAAGAACACGTGGGTTGGTTGAAGAATTGATCATAATCTGCTGTTCCTATGATTTGGTATTAGATATTGATTCTGTCTACTAAATGGCAACTATCAGATTATAATTTATTATGTCCATAGAGGAATGGGTTCATTTTTATAGTAGGAGTTCCTATGGGTGGGAATTTATCCCGGACAATTGGGGGAAAAACGGATAAGATAAGTTTTAAGGGTTCAGAGGTTCAGGGTTTATGAAGTTATTATTGAGTGAGACCCAAGCTGCCAGAATATCCAAGATATCTTTCAAGAAAGTGATTTATAAATAAAAACATACCGTTCCTCATTTATGTCAATTACAATATCCCCGCCCCTTGTTTCAGCATAAACGATCCATCCGGGCTTAGGGCCGCTCCCGCATTCAGCTTTAGGAACAAAATCACCGGTCTTACCGTTATACCAGGCAAGCAACATGGGTTGAGAGGTAAATTCTTTTGCTTTGTTATCGGCAAGTTGCTTGATTGACGCGAAATCCAAATCTCGATCATCAATCTTTAACTTTATTGGATTGTTCAGACACTCTTTTATGGAACAGCTACAACCGGTCATATAAATCTCCCCCTCATTCAATCAAATATAAACGTAACCTTAAAAAAATCCCTTTAGTATTCACAATTAACTTTTTCCTTTTTTTGCGTCTCGTGCCTTTTTATAGGTTGCCATCATTTTGGAACTCATGGCTTCCAGATTTTTCCCAATCATGGAAGCCCTTCCTGCGGGTATGGAAACCACCATTAATTCGGGGGCCAGTCCGCACCGCAAACGGTCCCCAAAGCCCGTAACTGAAAAATTGACCTTTCCTGTCTGGATTGAATAAGCGGTGACATCCCCACAGATGCCCTGAAAGCCCGTGGCCATTGAAATCTCTGTCCGGCCGCCGGTATCATATTTATCGGCTACTAATATAAACATGATTTGCTCTGCATTAGCGGGGATGAGTATGACCTGATAATTATTATCCGCCTGGGCTAGGGGTCTGAGAAAAATTGCTCTTGTACTACCGCCCTCTATCTTGTATGCCCCTTTTACCGCGTTTTTGGCGGCTTCGATCGTACCAAATACGCCTGCATTATAATGCTTGCGGCCGGATAGCATCTCATCAGAATAACTCGAAAAACCTAGTGTTGCCGCACCGGATTTGCAGAGGATATCCTTTTCCAGAAGATAAAGGGTTTGCCCGTGGGCAGCCGTCATTATTCCATGACAATAACTTCGTAGCGGTTTATCCGGCCGGTATTTCTCCAGTTCAGAGTTGTTGTTTGGATACAATGAAGCAGCCACAGGAAAAATAGAAAGTTCTAAATGAGTAGTTAATATTTCAGATAGTTGAGCAGTATTCATCATTTTTCACACTCCGTCATCCGTATCACCTCATCTTCAGGTTTCGAATTAACACAATTATCTCGTTGACTCCATTTATACAGGAATGTCCCTAAAACATCAAGTCAGATATGTGGTTGGCACCTAAGTTCTTGAAACCTCTTATCGGCTGAACATATAAACTGTTAAGTCACGCTTTCGGGGACATTAATTTTTCAAATTCGTTTTTGTGGTGGGATAATACTGCTAAAATATTTTTCCCATTTTGTTTACGATCAATTAGGGTTAAAGTTTCAGAGAGCTGTGGGGTAAAGGTATCGGTTAAAATAATACCCAGCCGGTTTAAAAAATTATCCAGATCGCTGCCATCATAAAATATCTTTCGACGTTCAATTCCACGGATGATAATGTGATGCAAAACACCGACGGGACACTGGGTTCAATCAAAGGCTTTTGGCCTCTATTGAATAGTCAATAAATACGCGACGCCGTGTCGAAACTGTTAGTCATAGCAGGTACCGCCAACAGATTAATAGTTCCAGAAAAATTATTAACTATAGCGGGCTATTTTGCATATTCAGCGATATGTATATCAGCCCTAATCAGATCATTAACACCTTTCGAGAAGTCTGAATTCTTTTTCTTAGCGATACTCTCTATAAAAGCGAAGGTCTCAGGGTCAAGATAAATGGGCAGATTCAGCTTAACATCTGGAATGTAAAACTTGCCCCTTTCGCCCTTAGAAAAATCATATTCGCCCTTCATTCCTTTACTCCCCATATTGTTGTTCTTCTTTCTTTGTAGTTAGTGCCTGAACGAAAACCCCGAGATTTGTTCTCTCCATTTAGGGCTGGAATTATTAACATACTGAAGTTGTTCTTTTTCTCAATTCAACATTTAAAATTAAACATTCAAAATTGTGTCTGAATTTACTTTTCGTTCAGACACTATTTAAATGAAGGACTCCCACCACCTCGGCTCCCATTTCTTAGAGCAACATTTTTACCTCTGTGTAAACCAAATAGGTTTTCATACGTCTTAATAAAGAAACAACGCAAAAATCCAATTCATTTACGAGGAGGAAATCACTATGAAAAAGATAATTACCGGTGCATGTGTTTTATTGGTAACAGTAATGTTTTCCCCGGCCATAGCCCAGGACGGTCCAACTGACCGGATGGATAGACAAGATGATCGGATTAACGAACGCATGGATAGAAAACACGATCCAAATGACGAACGCATGGGTAGGCAAGACGACCGGACCAACAGGAGAAAGGACCGCAGAAACCAGGGTGGCGATCGTTGCATTGATCGCAGGAAGTACCATGGGGAGCGGCAATGTTTGACCATCTACGCCAAGCCAAGGGGTTACCGTGGCAATCAAATGTATTTCCGGAATAACAATAGGCATCGCAGACACATGTATTCCCGGAACAGTTTTTGTCAACGTAGACATATGTATTACCGTAACAATATTTGGCAGCGCAGACATATGCACTCCCGACCTAATATCCGGCATCACAGATAATGGAAAATTTCTTAAAAGGCCACCAATGCATCAGGGTAAAAATTCATGGTACACCTGAATGCGACAACTTACTACCATAATGCCCTCTCAAATGCCATGCACAGATTTCTGTGCACAATGCACATTTTTATGTGCATTTTTCTATGGTCTACACTCTATCAAAGCCTTTTTTAGAATAACTGTCTATCCATGGCATTTAAAAAATATTCCCGAAATCCTTATAGAATAAAGCTTTCTGGTTATATATGGATAATAATATATCAAACAACCATCTTTTGGCACAAATATTGTAGCACAAAATCGGTCCGAAGGAAGATAGACGAAAACTATAAACCACAAAATATAACTGTATCATGGATAGATAAACCCTAACGTTGCAAAAGGTGTTTTCATTGGATGCCACCAACGGTTAGATCTTATGATGGTTACTCCAATCAACGCAAAGCCTTTGTCTAAGCCGTTTAACGTATAATCTGATGTGTTGTTTATGCAACGATAGTGTAAAGTCTTTAGAGACGGAGCTATATTAATACCCGAATAAAATTGATTGGGCTCAGATAATTTATAAGCAAGAAAGGTCGTTAAATGACTACGCTTTCAAAAAAAATATTAGTTGTGGACGATGAAGAATCTATAAGAGAATTAATGAAAATGGGGCTTGGTATGCTTGGATACGATACTGAATTTGCAAAAAATGCGAAAGAGGCTTTGGAAATATTAGACAAGGAAGAGTTTCCACTTATTATAACAGATTTAAGATTGCCGGATATAGACGGCATTGAATTGTGTATGCGAATTAGAGAAAGAACCTCAGAGACTGTTATTTATGCTTTTTCTGGTGGTGTTACAGAGGTTGAGTCTGATCAGTTTGAAGAGATGGGCTTTGATGGTCTTCTTTGTAAGCCAATCAAATTTGAAGTTTTAGAGTGTGCTATTGAAGGTGCCTTCGAGAAAATAGATAAGATGAGGGAAAAGGCTGTTCACACTCCTTTGTAGCCCTTAAAGAAACATATTGACAAGCTTTAATCTGTCGATTTCGTTATTGAATTAGCTCAGCAGTCAGGGTGTTTTTTTTATAAGGAGATAAAAAGGCTATAGTTTTCTGGATCGAAAAATCATGATAATGAGCCAGATTCCAAGGAAACTGGCAACAACATACCCTGTCACCCCCAAAAGAGCCGTTAGGGAAATCTTCTGGCCGCCGAAAAAATTGACCGTGAATACAAACAGTTTTTGAGAGGCATTCAAGACCATGGCACCGGCAATCAGGGAGGCGGAAATGACCAATCCAATGATCAGCCGGTTAATGCCTTTTACAAACTGGCGACTCATATCCTGAAAGCCATTATGCTGGAGTTCTATTCGCTGTTTGCCTTTGGCGGTTTGATGGAGAATATCATGGACAAGCTTAGGAATCCATTTCATTCGGCTGCCCATGGAAATGGCGTCTTTTCGCATCGTTTTCAAGACGTTTTTTCTCTGGTAACTCCGTTCAATGAGCTTTTGGGCATACGGTTTGGTCACTTCTAGAATGCTAGCATCACTCCCCAGTATCTTGCCAAGGGCTTCTGTTTGAATAAATGTCTTAAAAAGCAATAAAAGATTCCTCGGCAACCGGATCTTGTATTTATATATGAGCTGAATGATCTGATCATAAACATCTCTGACCGAAATGGTCTGAAGGGAACGTCCGTAAAAAGATTCACTAACATCCTTAAGATCCGTACGGAAGCTCTTGAGGTCCATGGTTTCTTCGTCGATTAGCCCCGCAGCCAACAGCGCATCCATAACCATTTCATAATCGTGTTCGGCATAACCCAGCAAAAGGTATGCAATTTGGTGCATGGTTTCATCATCCAGATAACCAGTAATGCCAAAGTCAACCAGACTGACACGACCGTCGAACATGACAATGGTATTGCCGGAATGGGGATCTGCATGAAAAAGGCCGAAATCCATCAATTGGCGGGAAAAGGAACGCAGTCCAATCATCGCGATATCCTTGGGATCGATACCATGGGCGCTGATGTCATCCACCTGGTCCATTTTAATGCCAGGAATATGTTCCATGGTCAGGACCGATTTTGTGGTGTAATCCCAGTAGACCTTAGGAATATAGATTTCATCGTCCGACTTGAAGTTATTGGCGAATTTCTCAATATTGCCGGCTTCTATGAACATATCGAGTTCTTTGAAAATAACCCGTTCGAATTCTTTTACCAGATTAACGGCACCAATGACGCGCGCGATTTCTGAGATTTTTTCGGCCCGTTTCGCCATGGAGTACATCAGGCGGATATCTTTCCGGATTTCCTTGTCAATGTTCGGCCGGATGATCTTGACAGCAATCTCTTCTCCGCTGAAAAGTTCAGCCAAATGGACCTGTGCCACGGATGCGGCAGCCATGGATTTAGGTGTAAACTCTTCAAAAATTTCTTCTAAAGGACGTCTAAGTTCTTGCTCAATGACCCGCTTGATGTTGCTGAACGGTACCGGCGGTACCTGATCTTGAAGTTTTGTAAACTCTTCAATGTATTCAGATGGAAAAATATCGGCTCGCGTGCTCATCAATTGGCCGAGTTTAATGAAACTGGGTCCCAGTTCTTCCAAAACGCACCGAATACGTTGCGGAGAAGGAAAGCCGTTTTTGACCGTCCATTCCTTTTGTCGTTGATCAACCGGTTCCTTTTCTGCTTTTCTGAAAAGCCTTTCAGCAATATCTCCAAAGCCATGTTTGGCAAAGATTCGGATTATTTTTCCAAGCCGCCACAATTCTTTCACACAGACATCCTTTTTAAATATAGAATTTTTGGATCTCAGGTTTTGATGAACTCGTAAAAAGTCCGATTTAGACGGTTTCGTAAAAAGTTCAAATTCAAGGCGTGCAAATTTTGTAATCATGAGGCGTACTTATCGTACGTTGAATGATTACGAAATGCAGCACAACGCAGAAGTTGGACTTTTTACGAGACTGTCAGGTTTTGGTTTCACATCTTTTTCATATTGACTAAAGATTTCTGAATTCCCGTAAAACGGGTCCGTGAAACGCGTTTACTGTTGCGATTCAAACCGGCAAGCCAAGATATTAACCTGAGGCCTTGAGGTTAGGTTTCTTCCTGCGAAACTTTATTTGACTTAGGCCACTTTCTAACAATTTCTTTCAGTTTTTCGGTATCCGCGATGTAACTTTCAAGGTAACCGCAATCCGTGCACACATAATTGTCAAGAGCAGCAATGGAAACGATACTTATGGGTATGCTATTACTTCCAAAGGGACCACTTTTCGGTAACACCTCAACACCTGAATAAACCTCTTCCGAGCCGCATTTGGGACATTTTCCTTGTTTCAAGATTACACCTCCCCTTGCCCGGAAAAACCGGAAAACCCTGCGATACATGTCTATAGGCGAAGATATTGGCGAAAAAAACAGTTTTCGTTTAGGCACTATTTAGGATATTACTGCATTAACCAAGCATATTTGTCAAGAAAGTAAAGGAGGATATCCCTCTCCTTCTGCCCCTGCTCCTGCAATAAAGGCCGTATAAACAGGTTGATACGGCAGCAGTCGGACAAAAAACCCAGAGAGAAGAGAACTGCGGTCTATTGTATGTCGAAGATTCTATTACCTGACAATCAAATCAACAGCTTAGCAACCACGATGGTCAGCATGGCCAGGGGATAATAACTGGCCATGTTGAAAAGCGCCATTGCATACGGAGACGCTTTGGTTTTATAAAGGAGGAAGGCAGGCAACACGAAAAAGCAAAGCCCTGTTGAAACTGAAGCCACCACATATGGAAATTCAAAAGAAATCGGAGAAACGTAAAAAACGACCATGGCAAGAATGACCGAAAGTATCAGTGAACCAAGTATAATTGCCCTGGCTTGGTCAAGACCCAGTCGAACCGGAATGGTCTGGGCATGAAGACGGCGATCTTCCTCAATGTCGGTCCAGTCATTGGGAACGTTCTGTCCACCGATTTCCCATAAAAACAACCAGAACAAAAGCATTAACAAGAATAAAGGCGAAGGGTATGGATCCACGGCAAATACCCCGGCAATCGCTCCCGCGGTTTTAACCCCCCCGCTGACCAGTGTACGCAGATGGCTGACCTTGAGCAGCAAACAATAAACCGTCTCCAGGACACAGCCCATGATAAAAATTACAACACAAACGGGGTGTAAATAATAAGCCCCCAATACGGTCACAATGGACCAGGTTGCGGTCCACAGCAACCCTTCTTTAAAGCTCAAATATCCCTGTGCCATGGGATGACGGATCATCATGGCATCCAGATCGCATTCGATGTCAACGTCTACGCAACGTCTTATTTTTTCTTTATCAGTACGATAATCGATGATATCATTTAGAGAATAAACTGCTGTGTAGCCTGCAAAAGTGGTTATAAGTCCCAAAATAATAACTTCAAAAGAAGGAAAATGGCCGAGCCAGAGCAATGCACCCAGCGCAGGAGTGGCCATGTCCAGCAATCCATGGGGCGTTCTGGAAAGAGCACAGTAAAGTTTTAAGCGGGATAGCCCTCTATATGAGATGGTAGGCTGTGTTATCAACGTATCCTTCATTTCGGTCAAGACACTCCATAGCTAAAGAAAAAATGAACTGATAGCGTAGGGACATGATACGTATTTATCCAAATTTTATATTGACACAAATATGTCTCATAAAACAATAGGATTATATTTGTCTCACATCCCAACCCTCCCTTTTCTTCACGGAAAATACGGTGGCATACTTATTGCTTTTAATAAACATATCTGAAGGGATGTTTGAAAAGCAGCGCTCATTCTAATTTTTAATAAACTCGTAAAAAGTTCAAATTCAAGGCGTGCAAATTTTGTAATCATGAGGCGTACTTTTCGTACGTTGAATGATTACGAAATGCAGCACAACGCAGAAGTTGGACTTTTTACGAATCTGTCAATTTTTAATGATTCTTTATAAGTGCAATACACATTCATGTAAAGGAAATATGCCATGATGAGATTAAAAGATTTAAAACAGAACTCAGATCTACTAAATGCCATAGACTGGGAAATGACTCCGGAAGAAGCCGTTCGGCTGTATCTTGAATGGGGAAACAACTGGGCCAACGGTAATTATGTAATCAGATCAAAAGAAGATGTTTCCCACTATTTTGTGGTAAATACCTGGGGGAAAACACCTATAATCTATTTTATCCGGCGCAATTCTGAAGAAGCAGTGGAACTTGCAAAGATTGATATGCCGGGGGCTATAAAAGCACATTTTCTTAAAGTTAATGGTAATTTCAAAGGGGTTTATGCAGTTAATGGCGAAGTGAAAAACTGGCTCAAACAGCAGCTCAACTTAGGGAATAATTAGAAGGAATAATTAGAAGGAATAAATATGGAAAAAAAAGTTCTGGACGCAATGAAAAAGGCAGGTAAACCTGTTCGGCCGGGTGAGGTGGCAAATATTATCGGCGAGGAGAGTAAAACGGTTTCAAAGATAATAAGCAGTCTGAAAAAGAAGGGTAAGGTGGTTTCTCCAAAAAGGTGCTACTATATACCCAGCGACGGATAGAATAAGGTTGCATGAACAATATTCTGTATCAAAATTTATTTTGATACAGAATTGTCTCATAAGACAAAATTAAGCGCTTTCCCAACATGTATAATTACAAAAAAAAGCGGCAATTTCAAAAAATATTTTTAATATTGATGAAATATCAAGGTTTAATATCCGCAACTGCTGTTTCGATCTCAATACAATAGGGATGTCATATTTGTTGCAGAAATTTTAAAATTTGATAAGAGTATATTTTGAGATTATGATTTTCTTCAAAAACCCTGTCAACCCAAAGCAAACGCATAAGTGAGAAAACCAATACATTAAAGGAGGATAATATGAGTTTTGAGTCTTTTGAGGAGATTATAGGTTTTGCCATAGAACAAGAAAAGGAAGCCGCAGCTTTTTATACGGATGCAGCGAAACAGACCTCTTTTGCAGGCGTTAGAGAATCCTTGGAAGAGATGGCCGAAGAAGAGAAAAAGCATCAGTCCATGCTTGAAAATTTAGAAAGTAATAAGGAGGTGCTGGAAGAATATAAATTCAAATGGATACCTGATATGAAACGGAGCGACTATATGATCGATCTGAAATATCAGGATGGAATGAGTTATACGGATATTTTACAGCTGGCCATGAAGCGGGAAGAACAGGCTTTAAAAATGTATAATGAATTGCAGAAAAAGACGGATAATGCCGAGCACATTAAAGTCCTCAAGGTGCTTTGTCAGGAAGAAGCAAAGCACAAACTTTTTCTTGAAACCCTTTACGATGACCATATGGCTGAGATGGGAGATTAGTCATTTTATTCGCCTTCGCCTGAATACCCTGCAGCTTGTCGTAGCGTAGAGGAGATCCCGCCCAGCGGGGCTGCAAGTATGAAAGGCAAGGTGAACCGCGCCGAAGCTCGCCAGAGCGAAGGCGGGTTAGGCTACGGCGCAATTCCACTTTGATACCCCGCAGCTTGCTGCGGGGAGCTTCATTTCGAGTCTTCGTAACGCAGCCGGTCGGAATTTATCGGCATCCAAAATGCGAAATTCTTTTTGAGTGAACCCTTAATTCGGACCGGCAATAACCGGGATGGCGCCCGTAAGGACTTTTTATTTTTACATTGAAAACCTGCTCCCCCCTCCGGGCCGGAGGCTGGGCCAGGATTTTTTACGAAACAACCGGTGCACTTTTATAATCATCAGGGAGAAAAACTTATATCGGAAAAAACGAGAAAGATAGATGCTCGATGACCGGTCACGGTTGACCCATGACAAATATTAAAAATTAGGCACAAGAGCATGGACCTATCTGAAACGTTGAACGCGGATTTCATCGACGCCCAGTATAAACAGTGGAAAGCCGATCCCAACGAGGTATCTCTGGACTGGCGTTTTTTCTTTGAGGGCTTTGAATTGGCCGGCGGCCAACATAGAGAAGCCGTTACCGTTTGTGATGAAGATCAGCCGTTGCAACAATCGAGTGTGCAAGCACTGATATTCCGTTATCGTAATATCGGCCATTTATTGGCCTGTCTGGACCCCCTTACGGCCTGTCCTACCGACCATCCTTTACTGAATCTGGCTGCTTTCAATCTTAACGTAAAAGATCTGGATACGATGTTTTATGCCCATAATTTTTCCAAAAGCAACCTGGCTTCGCTGCGGGATATTATCAATATTCTTAAACAAACCTACAGTAGATCCATTGGAGTAGAATTTATGCATCTGCAGGATCCTGATGAACGCCGCTGGTTGCAGGATCGCATGGAACCGGTTCAAAACCGCCCGGATCTTAATCCTGAAGATAAGTTTAGAATTTTGGAAAAACTTTATGAATCCGCCCTTTTTGAACAGTTCCTTCACAAAACATATTTGGGCCAGACGCGGTTTTCCCTGGAAGGTGCTGAAGCGATTATCCCCATGCTTGATCTTCTTGTCAGTTTAGCCGGTCGGCAGGGTTGCCGCGAAATAATTCTCGGCATGGCCCACCGCGGCCGTTTGAACGTTCAGACCAATATCCTGAATAAGTCTTACCAAGAAATTTTCAGTGAATTTGAAAGCTGCCATGATCCGGACAAGATCTTTGGCTCCGGCGACGTCAAGTACCACAACGGTTATCTGGCGGATATAAAGACTTACGAGGGTCACTCTCTTCGCATATTTCTGGTCAACAATCCAAGCCATTTAGAGTCCGTCAATCCGGTTGTTCAAGGGTTTGCCAGGGCCCGCCAGGACATCCTCGGAGGCGAAAAAAAGGACTTTGTCCTACCCCTATTAATCCATGGGGATGCGGCCTTTGCCGGCCAGGGTGTTGTGGCTGAAACCCTTAATATGTCTCAGATAGCAGGCTATAAAACCGGCGGCACAATCCATCTGATAATCAACAACCAGATCGGATATACAACACTTCCTGAAAATGCCCGCTCCACCCGCTATGCCACAGATGTGGCTAAAATGCTGATGGTCCCCATTTTCCATGTGCATGGTGAAGATCCGGAAGCCGCTGTTCATGTTGTCCAGCTTGCCGCCAAATACCGAAAGGCCTATAATAAAGATGTGGTAATCGATGTGATCTGTTACCGCCGCTACGGTCATAATGAAGGCGACGAGCCCTATTTCACTCAACCCCTGATGTATGAACGAATCCGGGAACGACCGCCCATTCACAGAGTTTAT
>JAYEFV010000156.1:0-4110 GCA_034658755.1 Thermodesulfobacteriota bacterium
TCTTTGCTTTAAAAAGGGAATTCTTATCCTTTCCTTTAATTAAGAATCCCTGCGTATACGACCAACCCTCTCCTGGGATAAAAAGCAATTCGTGGCCATCCCATGGGAAATATCAATTTTTTCCAATAAATCGAGTGTGTTTGAAAGGAGTATCAGAATGCGATTATGTTCCCAAGGGACAAACCGATTGATCATTGCCGCCGTGGCCATCTGCCTTTTCACCTGGCCGGCGTGGGCAGATAAAGCAGCATCTTCCGGTAAAGAGGCAGCCTCCGTCAACGGCAAACCCATTTCCAAAAGTCAGTATGAACGCGAGCTGTCTATTTTTCAGAAACGGGCCGCACAGGAAGGCCGGCAGTTGAGCGATGCAGATATAACGACCGTTAAAAATCGGATTTTGGAAAACTTAATTGATGCTGAAGTGCTGTATCAAGAGAGTCAAAAGGAAGGAGTTAAAGTCGACGACCAGGCCATCAACGAGCAAATTGAGACGATTAAAAAGCGCTTTTCTGATGAAGCGGCGTATAAAAAAGCGCTGGAAGGGATGGATGTTTCCGAAAAAGGAATTCGAGCCCAGATTCAACGCGGCCTGGCCATAAACCAGTTGCTCGATACCAACGTGCGCCAAAAAATCACAGTAACCGAGGAAGAGAGCAAAAAGTTTTATAACAACAACCCGAATTTGTTTAAGCAGCCGGAGCAAGTAAAAGCCAGCCACATTCTGATAAAAGTGGCGCCCGACGCCGAAGAATCCAAAAAAATTCAAGCCCGCAAGAAAATTGAAAAGGTTCAAAAAAAAGTCCGCCAGGGTGAGGACTTTGGTTCACTGGCCAAAGCCAATTCCGAAGGGCCCACAGCCCAACGCGAGGGTGATCTGGGCTATTTCAATCGAGGCCGGATGGCAAAGCCGTTTGAAGATGCGGCCTTTGCGTTGAACGTCGGTGAGGTCAGCGGAATTGTCGAGACCCAATTCGGTTACCATCTGATCAAGGTAACCGACAAAAAGCCGGCTAGAACCATCCCCTATAAAGAAGTCCAACTGAGGCTCGAACAAAATTTAAAAAAAGAAAAGGAGAAAACTGAAATCCAAGCTTACATCGAAAATCTGAAAAAATCGGCAAAGATCAAACGGTTTATTTAAAACCTGCCTTAAAATTGGAGTTTGGGCAAAACGACCATTCGGTTTCACCGATTGGCCCGTTTACCCATTTAGCCCGCGATTGCAAATACCAAAACCAATTTTATAGGGCCAACCAGCTAAACGGGCTCAACGGACGAACCATATCACGTGAGTATTTTATATCGCTTTGCCTTATCGTCGATGGGTGTTTGCTCTATTTAAACTGTGCTGCAACAAAATCACCGGATGAAGATGAACGCAAACGAAGTTCGGCCCGACATTGACTGGAAGTATTCAAAATTCGATTTTATTAACAGATATCGTATAATGGCTGTAGTCAAGCAATTCTCACGTATCTAATTCTATAATTCTGAAGCTCTATATTGATTTTCGATTACAGATCGTACACTTTGATTATTTAAAGGTTCCTTTCTTATCTATGGATCTTTCGGGGTTGATGAATAATCATTGGGATCAGATTCTGCATCAATTTCAGCTTTGTCCAACCATCCATCTCCATCCGAATCAGGAACACGAGGATTCGTACCATTTAAAACTTCATTAAAGTCATCCAGGCCATCATTGTCAGTGTCTGAATTACATGGATCACTTTTTTTCCAAGCAACCTCTTGGCTATCAGATAAATTATCATTATCTGTGTCAGGGTCTGTAGGATCAGTTCCCCAATCTCTTTCTTTTTCATTCACTAATCCGTCTATATCGATATCAGCTAAAGGATCAGGTGTGTTTTTTGAATCTTTGGGGTCGGTACCTAATTTTTCTTCATATTGATCAGGCCAACCATCATTGTCAGAATCAATTGCTTCGGCTATAGAAAAATTAAAGTTGATTAAAATAATTGTTAACAAAACAAAACTCATAAAAAAGCATTTAACTATCTTACCCATTGTTCATCTCCATATTTTTTTGACTAATGTTTCGTATCGTAAGATAGCAAAAAGTACAGATTACCAATATTTTGACCAAATACTTTGCCCTTAAACATGTCATTTCTCCTATTAATTATATCGTATATCGGCAAGTATACTTAAAATCTTAAGCTCTCGTGCTAAACGCGTACGGCTGAAAAGGGCGTCCCTCTGGCCCCTGCCCGTGGATTAACTTCAGGGATATAAAGCGAAAGGGGGTTTATTATGGGAGTAAGAGTCAGATAAAAGGTTAAAGGCAATGGGAACCTATGGTGGGTGTTCATAACCCAGAATGGGAAAAGGACATCCCGGAAAGTGGGTGATAAAAAAACGGCAGAGGCCGTGGCAAGCCAAATTGATGCGAAACTTGCTCTTGGGGCGTTTGGAGGAGCACATCAAATGAAAACATCAATTTGGGTGTAGATCGCTTCGGCAAGAAAAATTGTAAAGAATCCCGACGATTTTACGATAATATCGGAGTGATGGAAGGAAGGAAAATTACATGTATATATCATAAAAACAAAAAGGGGAAACCCTGTCAAATGGATTCGCCCCCATTGAAAAAACGATATCCCAAATATTATAGACCTCTGATATTTACATTTTCATAGAAGTTATGAAATCAGGGTTAAGTGCATAGACGTTGGAGCTATCACAGCTTTCACACCAACCCCCTAAACCCCAATATATTGTGTAGCTGTTTAAATAATAAAAGCGTGAAATTTTATAATTGATTCACGCTTTCTCATTCATAGGAGTGAGTGTACAATGATAGTCGTTTTAAGATTTTCGATAGTGACAACTGCGTATCATAAGCATGAAAATTGAAGATCAGAAAAAATTGTGCCTAACGAAAATAAGCTTGAATCCTCAAAATAGGACTTAATGATTGCGATGTCATAACCCTTGAGTTCACTTTTCAGATTAAATATAAATAGCAACAAGTTGTGAATTGACGATTTCGAACCTATATCGCAACCATCATCAGGGTGTTCTATATTTAACGTTTGAGGCAGAGACCTATCATTTTGGATATATTTAGCAGAATACAGTCTGTTGTCCGTATAAAATGGAAAAGCGCGGATTATTTCGATTCCACGCTTTTCCTTTATCGATATTACAAAGGGGCAATTTCAGTATCGCTAACCAATTTCAGAAAGGTCATCGTTACGGCAGGTTTCCTGGAACTACCGCATTTTATTTCCCAGCTGCAGCCTTGGCCACGCTTGTACGCAAAGCCTTTGATCCGGGGTTGCTTACAGATTGCTTCACGATAATATCGACGGGGCTCACTGTTTTGCCGTAATAAGCCTCATTCCATTTGCTATTCGTCTTGATGACAGCGCCCTCCAATGAAACACCCGCGTAAGCGCCCTTGGTTCGCGAAAAGGAAAGAATGTCAGCCACGATATTCGATTTGGCGCCTGCACCCACCGGCCCAACGGCGATGGAAGTATCACCCCCGATCTTGAATGAAGAGGTAAACAGCGCATCCACGGCCTTTTGTGTTCTCACCATCATGATAACTTCTGCTGACTCGGCACCGATCTGAAACCCAAGGGTTCCAGAACCGAGGGTGTAAAACGCCGGTTGGCTCCATTGTCCTGTTTTATCGTCTTTGACGATGAGCACGCCACTGCCTCCAGAACCCCCAATAACAAATCCGGCTTTTAGTAAACTCGGAATTATAATCAGTCCGTTGGCCTGATTCAGGTTTTCCTTTAACCATGACTGATTTTTATCTGTCATGAAGCTTTCAAAGGTTACACGCGCATTATCCACAAGCCCTTGCTGCTTAATGGGGTCGGCCGCTGTTGCCGAGACGGCAAATCCAAAAACCATGGTACTGATAATGATTGCAAATAGAACACTTAATAATCCGGTACTTGATTTTTTCATTGGTATATCTCCTAATGTAATATAGCGGTTAATAATAAGAAACCTTTCTTGCTTTTCTGATACTGCCCAAACACAGATCAGATGGCCGATTGATCAAAATTGCAAACAATTTTATAAGCAATACCCATGCCAATATAGTTCCATTGTATAACTAGTTGTTAT
>JAYEFV010000157.1:0-4104 GCA_034658755.1 Thermodesulfobacteriota bacterium
GCTCTTCGAAAAAGCGGCTATCAACATTCAGGACGGTCGGATTGCTCTCTCTGTTTCAATCCTGAACCAAATTCATGTGGCAGCACAAAGACGGATAATAAGAAAAGCGATTTCAAAAATAAAAGGGGACTTAAGGCGTATTCGTTTAACCCACATCGACTCTGCGATAAACCTTTTGGAATACGGGCCGGATTATGGAAATATTGATTTACCTGATCGTATCAGGATCCAGCGAAAAGGAGACGTTATTCTTTTTTCCAGGGGAAAAAGCACCTTGCGTAATATGGATGTAAAATCAGACCGCACAGAAATGTTTACCTTTGAATACCCGATAGCAAAACCCGAATCCATATTCATAAAAGAAATCAGCGCTCATATTAAATTCACCGAAATGGGCATAAAAAATCTGCCCGACTTATGTCGGACTGGACAAAATACCGGTTTTTTTGATAGGGATGCGTTAAGTTTTCCGCTGGTTTTGAGAAATTTTCGCCATGGTGACCGTTTTACGCCACTGGGTATGACCGGAACACAAAAAATAAAAAAAATTTTCATCGATAAAAAGGTCCCCAGAAAAGAACGCACTAGATGCCCCATATTACTATGCCGTGGAAAAATAATCTGGGTTGCCGGTTATAGAATAGATGAGTCTGTAAAAGTGAAACCTTCAACCAAAAATGTACTTAAAATTGAACTTTCTCTTGCCTAATTAACAATAATGATTAATATTAGTTATAGAAATTAGTTCCACTTCGCTACGCAATTGGAATGTTGGAATAGTGGAGTGATGGGATACTGGGTTCTATAAAAATGGGTGATTGAGTTATTGGAAATTTCCTCTTGGCAGAGGATTTAATAAGCGAATGACTTCTTTATAAAATCAACATTCCAATATTCCATATATGAGGTAAAGATTTATGCCTCAATAGATATTTTTATTTATCCCGCTTATAGCGGGATAAAATTTCCAAAATGATAGGGGGTTAAGCCTTTTGAATCCTTTTTATAAAAATCTGGCTTTATGGATAGTCATTACGCTGATGATGATCATGCTTTATAATCTCTTCAATCAACAGCACTTGGCCGAGACAAAGATCAGTTATACTGAATTTCTATCCATGGTCGATAATGGGAATATTTCCGAGGTGGTCATCCAGGGACAGGAACTCTTCACCACAGACACAAACCACAATCGTTTCAAGGTATATGCACCACAGGACACCGACCTTATCAAGATCCTCCGACAAAAGGGGGTGGCAATTAGCGCCAAACCGGAAACCGATTCTCCCTGGTATATGAATGTTCTGGTTTCATGGTTTCCGATGATTGTACTAATAGGCGTATGGATCTTTTTTATGCGTCAAATGCAGGCCGGAGGCGGCAAGGCCATGTCTTTTGGCAAAAGCCGAGCACGCCTGCAATCTGACCAGATGAAAAAAGTAACCTTTGAAGACGTCGCCGGAATCGATGAGGCCAAAGAAGAACTCGGTGAAATAATAGATTTTCTCAGAGAACCGAAGAAATTTACGCGTCTTGGCGGAAGGATACCCAAAGGAGTCCTCCTTATGGGATCACCCGGTACCGGCAAAACCCTTTTAGCTCGTGCTATTGCAGGTGAAGCTGACGTCCCGTTTTTTAATATCAGCGGTTCGGATTTTGTGGAAATGTTTGTCGGCGTTGGCGCGTCACGGGTTAGAGATCTGTTTGTACAGGGTAAAAAGAATGCGCCCTGTATTATTTTCATTGATGAAATTGATGCTGTTGGAAGGCACAGGGGAGCCGGACTCGGTGGAGGACACGACGAAAGAGAACAGACATTAAACCAGCTTCTGGTTGAAATGGACGGTTTTGAGTCAAACGAAGGCGTTATCCTTATTTCCGCCACAAACCGGCCTGATGTGCTCGACCCGGCTCTTTTGAGACCCGGACGTTTTGATCGTCAGGTGGTTGTTCCCCAGCCGGACATTTTAGGTCGTGAAAAGATTCTTAAGGTTCATATGAAGAAAACGCCGGCAGCACCCGATGTCAACCTTGTCACACTGGCAAAAGGCACACCCGGTTTTTCCGGCGCAGATCTGGAAAACCTTGTAAACGAAGCAGCTCTCCTTGGTGCTAAAAGAAATAAAGAAAGAATTGACATGTTTGACCTGGAAGATGCCAAGGACAAGGTTTATATGGGACTGGAACGCAAATCAAAAGTCATCAGGGAAGAAGACAGAAAGACCACGGCATATCACGAAGGAGGACACGCCCTTGTGGCCCGCTTACTTCCCAATACGGATGCCGTCAACAAGATAACCATTATTCCACGGGGACGTGCCGCCGGTATTACCTGGTTCTTGCCCGAAGAGAGCGATTTCAAATATAAAGATCAGCTTGAAAGCGAATTGTCGGTTGCGTTCGGCGGACGAGTGGCCGAAGAAATTGTTTTTAATCGTATTAGTACCGGTGCCGCCAACGATATCAAACAGGCAACCGATATTGCCCAGAAGATGATACGAAGCTGGGGAATGAGTGAAGAATTAGGTCCGCTTTCTTTTGCCAAAAATGACGAGCATATTTTCCTGGGGCGAGAAATTGCGCAGCATAGGGATTACTCTGAAGAAACGGCAAAAAAAATCGACAAAGAAATAAACAATCTTGTCGAAAAAGCTTACAATTGTGCAAAAAAAACTTTAAATGAAAATTTAGATATTCTTCATGCTCTGGCGGACCGTCTGCTTGAAAAAGAGACGGTTCTGGGAAGTGAGCTTGATGAACTCATACTTTCCATGAGACCTGGGTTTGAGTTTCCATCAAAGAATTCTGTCGACGAAAAAATTGATAAAAACGTTCAGGTCGAAAATGAAAAAGATACAGAAGAAATCAAAACCGAAACTGAAAGCGAGCAGCCCTCATCTTAAATCGCCAATCTATTAATTTTATGTTATAGACTTAGGGGCTTAGCTCCGATTGGCCTCCGGCCTGAAGGGCCTATGCCCTGGAGGGAATAATGGCACGATGGAATAAACAGGTTGACATTACAAGGCTTGTGATTTCCACCTCGATTATAGCGGATTAGAATTTCCGAAACGTTCAATTAACAAGCACATATGAAAACATATAGCCTTGCATGGGGTAAACACAGGCTAGTTCTGGGTAAGCGTACCTGTATCATGGGTGTCTTGAATGTTACGCCGGATTCATTTTCAGATGGCGGGGAATTTTTTACATTAGATGACGCCGTGGCTCAAGGCCAAAAACTTTTTGAAGACGGGGCTGACATACTTGATATCGGCGGAGAATCTACACGCCCCTTTTCTGATGCGGTATCTGCCGAAGAGGAAATCCGGCGGGTTATACCTGTAATTGAAAACCTTGCAGGGCGTATCTCTATTCCCATTTCCATAGACACAACCAAGGCCGGTGTTGCCAGAAGGGCTATTCAAGCCGGCGCCTCCATTATAAACGATGTTTCAGCATTTCGTCTTGATCACGGCATTGCAGATGTTGCAGCAGAATATGAAGTTCCGGTAATTTTGATGCATATGCTTGGGACCCCAAAAACCATGCAGACCAATCCTGTTTATGATGATCTTATAAAAGAAATCAAAGAATTTTTAAAAAACGCCGTCGATTATGCTGAAACAAAAGGAATTTCAAAATCAAAAATAATCATCGATCCTGGAATCGGTTTCGGGAAAACAGTTGAACATAATCTTTTATTAATTAAACACCTGCATGAATTTAAAACACTGGATGTTCCTATTCTTATCGGACCTTCCAGAAAAGCCTTTATACGAAACATCCTTAAAGATAAGACCGTTAAAGATATTAACCCCGACCTGGCACTAGTGGAAACCGGCACTCAGGCTTCAGTTGCCGCTGCAGTTTTGAACGGCGCCCACATGGTCAGAGTCCACAATGTCACCAATACACGTGCAACCATAAAAATCATTAATGCCATTAAAAATGTGCAATAAAACTAATAGTGAAACACGTTAGCTTTTTGAAAATAGTGTCGCTTCAGGTATGAATACCCATAGTCGTTTATCTATGTTACACTCACAAAATTTAAAACGGTCTGTTTTGTGTTTTTTGCTTGGGGTTTGTTTATTTCTACCA
>JAYEFV010000158.1:0-4087 GCA_034658755.1 Thermodesulfobacteriota bacterium
GATTAAAAGAATAAAAGGAACCGTGATAAAGCCTGCCAAAAAGATAAACGATTATTTGGTCAATAAAGGGACAAGACCGTTAAAAAGTGGCATATATCTGGATCAGCTTCTAAAAAGAGCGGAGCTCGATTACCATACCGCACAAGAACTGTCCAAAAGTCCATACAACATCAGTGAATCAGTTGCCCGGCAGGTGGAAATAGAGATCAAATATGAAGGTTATATCAAGCGACAGCTCAAAGAAATCGAAAAGTTCAAAAACCTGGAACGAATGAAAATACCACAAAATTTTGATTTTACAACGGTGCACGGACTTTCAAATGAACTCAAAGAAAAACTTGCTGACATAATGCCTTCTTCACTTGGCCAGGCCTCCCGAATAGATGGAATCACACCTGCTGCGCTTTCTGTGATTATGATTTCCCTCAAAGCCGCTGGGAAATATGCATCCGAAGCAGGAAATCAAGAATCGAATGATTCTTGACACCTAATGATTTTCAACTTATTTTGAACCTAAGTTGAAGTCTCATAAAAGTTTAATATAAAATTGAGGTGATTTGGGAATGTCTGAA
This sequence comes from Thermodesulfobacteriota bacterium, assembly GCA_034658755.1. Lineage (GTDB taxonomy): Bacteria > Desulfobacterota > Desulfobacteria > Desulfobacterales > UBA11574 > S5133MH16. Next base: position 573 of record JAYEFV010000158.1, read on the forward strand.
ACAGATTATTATAAAATACTCGGCGTAAATAAAAACGCTTCCAAAGAGGATATTAAGAAATCATATCGAAAGCTTGCAATGAAATATCATCCCGACCATACAAAAGGGAATAAAAGCGATGAAGAAAAATTCAAAACAATAAGTGAAGCTTATGCTGTTCTGAGTGACGAGGAGAAACGCAAACAGTATGATACGTTCGGTGCCGCAGGATTCCAGCAGCGTTTTTCACAGGAAGATATCTTTAAAGGCTTCGACTTTGACAATATATTCAGCGAGTTGTTTGGAAAGACCCGAAGTTTTTCCGGCCGTGGTAACGGCATGCGGTTTTCCTTCGGAGGCGGAACTCCGTTTGACGGTTATCGGAGGCCCCACAAGGCCCGATCTAAAGGAGCAGATCTAATATATGAGTTGCCCCTAACATTAGAGGAGGTAGCAACAGGAACAAGTAAAACAGTATCATATCAACATCATGGGCGTAGCGAAAAAATTACGGTAAAGATTCCAAAAGGAATGATATCCGGAAAGAAACTTCGTGTTGCAGGCAAGGGTGATCCGGACCCACATGGAGGCCCTCCCGGAGATCTGTATATCCAGTCCAAAGTGCTGGGTGATAAGGTTTATGATTCTAAAGGGTATAATCTTTATATGCGTAGAGAGATAAAACTGAGCGAGGCTCTCCTCGGATCGAGTATTTCTGTTCCCACACTCGGCAAAAAAGAGTTAAGCTTGAAAATACCTCCTGGAACAAAACATAAAACCAAGATGCGTCTTGCAGGACACGGACTTCCCCATATGCATGGTAAAGACAAGGGTGATCTTTATGTATATATCCATGTAAACATGCCGGTAAAGCTTACCAAAAAGCAAAAAAAACTGATTGAACAGCTGGCAGAGGTCGGCCTGTAAGGAATTAAATTTATTGACAAGAGCGACTAAAATGCCTAAAGTTCAGATAGGGTCAACTCGTTGAGTGAAAAGGGATTGAGCGGGAAAATAACAAGCCAACAACTTCGCTGCCGAATGAGGTCTTGAATACTCATAATTTCTGATTATGCCTGAACTTATTCCTGTTTTAAATAAAAATGATATCGACAATATGGTAGCCCGGGTTGCGCGCAGGATTTCATCTGACTATCAGGATCGTGAACTTATTCTCATCGGGATCTTAAAAGGTGCGTTTGTCTTTTTATCTGATCTTGTGCGGCATCTTACGATTCCGGTTAAACTTGATTTCATACGTGTTTGCAGTTACGGCTCCGACGTTTCATCATCAGGGAACATCCGTTTGACAAAAGAAATTGAGATTGATGTTAATAATAAAGATGTATTGCTTGTAGAAGATATCGTCGATACAGGCTTGACTTTATCTTTTATCATTGATTATTTAAAAACGTTTAATCCAAAAACTGTTAAAATTTGTGCCCTGCTTGACAAACACGAACGCCGTAGTGAAAATATTAAAATCGATTATGCCTGCCATGAAGTGACTGAAGGGTTCCTTGTGGGTTATGGGCTTGATTATAATGAAAAGTATAGAAATTTAGCGGGGATTTATCACCTTAAATTATAAGCGGTGGGGTATACCATGATTATTACTTGTAAGGGATGTAACGTCAGTTTCAATTTAGATGAAAGTCTTCTAAAACCGGAGGGTTCCAAAGTTCGATGCTCAAAATGCAAAGAAATTTTTATCGCCTATCCACCTGCTCCCCCAAAAGAAGCTGAAAAACCGGATGAAATTATATCGGACCTTAAATTCGAACAAGAGACTGAAGATTTTGAACCCGGCCAATTGGATGACTCAGGGTCCGGTGAACTTGATTTGCCGGACATGGATAAGTTGTTTTCAGAGGAAGAAATCCCGGGAAAAGAAGACGATGTCGATGAGGCGGTTGGAGATTTCGAACTGGATCTGGATCTGGAACCCGAGCCTGAAAAACCATCTGAGGATGTGGGGGCGGAAGCCAAACTCGAAGAACCGGATGAACTCGATCTGTCAGAAATGGAAGAACTGCTGGATGAAACGCAAGTTCCGGGAAAAGAAGGCGATGCTGATGAGACGGTTGGGGATTTCGAACTGGATCTGGATCTGGAGCCCGAGCCTGAAAAAGCATCTGAGGATGTGGGGGCGGAAGCCGAACTCGAGGAACCGGATGAACTCGATCTGTCGGATATAGAGGAATTGATCGATTTAGAAGATCCGGTAACTGAGGAGAAAGACGAGCCAGAGCCGGAAGAAGTTGAGCTTGAATTGGATGCGGAGATCGAACCCGAGATTGAAAAGGCGCCTGAAGATGTTGAGGCGAGTGTCGAACCTGAAGAGTTGGAAGAGGTTGATTTATCAGATATAGAGAAGATGTTTGAAGCGGAAGAAGAGGAGACTGAAGAGGAACCTGTCGATTCTGCTTTGCCGGAAGAGACATCAGGGACTGAACTTGATGAGATTGAAGCGACGGCAGATCAACCCGAAACCGTCGATTTTTCTGAACTAGAAGAGATAGATCAAGAATTTGCTATTGAAGATACCGATCAGGATGATCTGTCAGAAGAGGAGATTGCCGATATGCAACCGGCGGTGGCCAAAGCAACGCCTGCGATGAAAAAACGGATCAGCAAACCGTTAATTGTTTTGCTGATTTTTGTGCTTTTGGGAGGCGGTTGTTACGGTGTTTATGTGTTGCTTGACTTTATGAATATTGAGGCCCCTTTTGTCAGTGATTATTTTAAACCTCAAATTTCAGACCCTGAAGGTAACCTCGAGATAGACACTTTGGATATTGATAGTGCGTTTGTTAAAAATGTCAAAGCAGGAAAGCTTTTTATGATAACCGGTAAAATTAAAAACGGGTATTCAGATGCCCGCAGTTATATCAAGGTAACCGGGAAACTGTATGCAAAAGGGAAAAATCTTGTTCAGAAAGAGACGGTTTTTTGCGGAAACTTTCTGTCAGATATTGAACTTTCTAATCTGGAGCTTTCAGCCATTAAAAAACGCTTGTCAAATCGCATTGGCGACAATAAATCAAATATTCGGGTTAAACCCGGCCAAGAACTGCCGTTTATGATTGTATTCGGCAATCTGCCGGCAGATCTGGAAGAATTTGCTATTGAGGCGGAGGGATCCGTTCCCGGATAATCCATATCTTAAATTTGCGTTAAATCGCGAAGCGATTTTATAACTTGATAGTATAGGAATTTCCTTTTTTAGAGCGGCGAAGCCGCGTTATATAGAATCGCGAAGCGATTGTATAACTTGACTAAATAAAAGTAAGTTGTTAGAGAACCCAATTCCAAAATTAAAAAGGCTGCTGAATAAATATATTAAAAAATTTGATGTAACACAACTGCCTATTGATTTTGTGTTTAAAAAATCTTAAGAGTTATCACGGCGATGTAGCTCAGACGGTCAGAGCATGCGGCTCATATCCGCAGTGTCCGGGGTTCGATTCCCTGCATCGCCACCAGCTTCTTGAAACCTACTGGTAATCCAGTAGGTTTCTGTTTTTATTAAGAAT
>JAYEFV010000159.1:0-13780 GCA_034658755.1 Thermodesulfobacteriota bacterium
CGCAGGACATAGTGAATCCGTCGACTATTGCGGTGAATGCCATGGAAAGGGAAAAGAATCCGATATTGCGAAAGGAAAAATGGATTGTGAGACATGCCACAACGACAAGCTGGAAGATCATCCTTAAGCCAACAATGTTGGTTCCCATTCTCTTTCTGATTGATGCAAAAAAATGTTGAAGAAAACTCTCTCTTTAATAGGGGTGTTCGTGGCACTCACCAACAGCGTGTGGGCGCATGAACCCCTTCAAACATCATCGCCAAAGGATATTTTGCGAGTCGACACAGGCATGCCTGTCGGCCCAAGTCCATCTACAACCTGGCGAAGAATGTTCACGCGCTTCGACCCTAAATATCTTTATGGGGATGACAATAGATTATATTGTACGTTTGAAAATGATTCCATGATAAACGGGATTGAAGCATATCAAATCAATGATCTGAAAAAACCGTATCAAAAAAAATGGTCCGAGCAGGACTGGGGGATTGCCGTGGGTTTGAGGGTGGCCCGGATCCCCTTTGACACCAAGGACAATACCGTAACGAATTTTATCCCTCAACTCTATTATGAGGATGACCTTTTTTTTCTGCGCGGCCTTGAAGGCGGGATAAAGATCACCGGAACAGACCGTTTGAGACTAAATGCTCTGGGAAGACTGCGGTTTTTTGATATCCCCAAAAAGTTTCAGAACGAAATTCAGGAAGACACTGTTGATCTGGGTCTCCAACTGCGCTATTTGCCTGGAGCAAATGCCTTTGTTGAATTCGAAATACTCAGCGACCAAGACTATCGTTTTCACGCCAACCTGCGGACCGGCCTTGATCTGGAGCATGGTGCCCTCGAGTGGACACCCTATGTGAATTTTGACTTTAAGAGCTCAAATTTTAACGACTATTATTATGGTTTGGATGTGGAAGACGTCGGCGCCGGGGTCGACCTTTCCGTAGGAATCGAGGCCGAATACCATTTGATCAGCAATCTTTATCTGATCGGCTCTTTTCAGTTGACTTATCTGGACCATAACGTTCGGCACAGTGAGTTTGTCGACAAGAATTTCCTGGATGAGACATTTCTCGGAATCAAATTTTCTAATGAAAGGAAAAAGTCGAGGAAAGAAAGTCTGCGGATCACTCCCTACTTGCGCCTTGCACATGGCTGGGCCACGCCGTCTAATCTTGGGGAGATCATCAGTGGCGATACGGAAAACGATAAATACAATAACCAACTGACTTCCATTTTTTATGGTCATCCCCTCACTGATGAGCTCTTCGGTCTGCCCCTCGATATTTATCTGACCCCGGGTTTCGTCTGGCATTGGAGTTCCGATGTGCAATCCAGTTCGCAGGAGTATGTGTTGGCCATTAAAGCCTATTATACCTTCAAGTGGCCGATTTCCTGGAGATTCGGTTTCGCAGAAGGCGCTTCATATGTTAACCAGGTGACCTATATCGAAGAGAGTGAGCTGAACAAGAAAGACTATGAAGTCAGCAAGTTGATGAATTATCTTGATTTTTCTCTGGATATCAATCTCTGCGAATTGTTTGGTCTCAAGGATTTAAGCACGCTGTGGCTAGGCTACTCCATACATCATCGATCAGCCATCTTTGAAAAAGCCTCCCATTTTGGACGCATCAAGGGAGGCAGCAATTATAACACGGTATACCTGCAATGGCATTTTTGATCATTCGAACTGATTTATGACGACTGGTGAGACCTTTGAAAAACGTTCAATTTTGCCTGCCCAGTTAAATTCGTATTTAATATTTCACCGGGGTTCAAGGCCCCCGTTTGATCCGGAGTTACCTGAGTGATATAAGGGAAATAAAACCAATACGGATTCTCAGATGAAAATGCCCAAGAGAGAATATGGCCTAATTTTCGCGTTGATCCTGTTTTTTTGGCTATTGATGGATTTCATTAGCCTGTGGCTCTCTGTTTTCTGTACCTACTTCTATTTTGGCTGGGAGGGAACTTCGTTTCACCTTACCAAGATTTCTCTCGTCGCCCTAATAGCCGCAAGTGGTGCCTTAATTTACAGAGTCGGTTTTCAAAAACAGGACAACCGCTGGGGCGTTAAGCTCTTTTTGGGAACTCAATTTCTGCTCTATCTTCTTCTCGCATTTATCCGCAGCAGCGAATTCTTTGCCTGGACGGTGGTACTTGGCAACGTTGTAAGCGGGCTGACCGCGGTCGCCCTGTTTCGCCGGCTCCGGGCCTTTGCTAATCATGAGATGCCCTTTTACGGAGTCTTGATAGGCTTTGTGATCTATCTCACGGTGAGAATCCTTAATCACGGATTATTGACCCTCTTTCACATCGGGGGAATCTCCACCCTGATCTTGTTCGGCCTGTTTGTCTTGGCGATGGTATTAAAACATCCGGATCTAGATGGACCGGTCCGTAACAAAAAGGCCGGGCCCGCCGTGCAATGTTATGCCGTTGGCTTTGGGCTGCTGGTCGGACTTTGCATTGTTTTGCTTTACAATTTGAGCCTATGGAGTTCGAAAACGCCCGCCGAGCAGGCTGCCATCTACTACGGATCATTTTATGTTGGAACCTTTGCAGGTCTTATACTGTCACGGCAACTCGTCGCCCGGCCGGTCGGCATCCAATTTTTGTTGGCCACCGCTACGGTGGGTATGGGGTTTGGTGTTTACGTCGTACTCTACGTACCATACGGGCTTCAGCTTGGGATAATTGCTCACTCCTTGGGCTGCTTTGGGACTACAGCCTTCTGGTATATTCACCTGCGGCGTTACTGGTCTTTTGCGGTCCGGAAACCGGGCGTACTGCCCGTCCTGGGCCTAATAATCGGTGCGATCGCATTTGGGGTCCCACTTGCGTATTTTCTCCTGAAAGCTGATCCTTCAGGTTTCTGGTTGGCTCTGCTACTCGTTGCGGCAATTATGGCCATCATTGAATTCAGATACCCTATTGTTGGTGGGAAGAAACTTTCGGCCCTTTGGATCTGTGGCGTGTGTTTGATAATGGCCGTGCCGCTTTTGCCGTCACTTCTTTCGTTGAAGACCTCTGATAATGCGAGGTTGCCCAGGCCAGACTCTTCGGAATTAACCGTCATGACAACGAATATCCGCTATGGATGGACGGATGACTATCGCTTCGAGCCCAAAAAGCATCTGAAATGGCTGCAACGACGGCCAGCAGACATCGTTGGTTATCAGGAGTTCAACAAGGGCAGTCTTTACGGCAGCTTTATGGATCTTTATCAATACTACCGTTTGGCTATTCCGGGCAACAGCGTCTACGGGGATGCAAGTTATGGATTTGGTAACGGCTTGTCTACCCGGCTGAACATCAAAGATTCGCGAGTTTTGCCTTACCGCAGCAGCGACATGATCCAGAGATCCTTTGTCCGGACACTGCTCGATTTTAACGATATGGAGATAGAAGTTTATGTTACGCATGTGAGCCATCTGCCGCATCCAAATAAGATCCGGCAGGCACAGGTCGCGGAGCTAATAGATTGGATAGGCAGATCCAAGCGCCCTTGGATCTTGATGGGGGATTTCAATGCGCAACCCCACGAGCCGGAAATCGTCGAATTGCTCAAGGTATCAAATCCGGTATTTACGCAGAAACCTGAATTACTAAAGGCATTATCCCACGAATCTCTTGAGCCGACGATGCGTATCGATTACATCTTTTTCAGCGAACACTTTGAACTTGTCGAGCAGAAAGTCCTCGATAACCAGGGTACTTCGGATCATAGGCCGGTGCTTGCGCGCTTAAAATTGAATAGGGCCGTTTTAGGAAAATAAATTTTCAGATGGCCATGATTTATTAGATAACATATGATGCTAGTCAGTTACAGCCATTCTGTTCCTCAGACCTATGTGTATGAATGTAGCGGCTGGTATAGTTTCACAGCAAGGATAGAGGGGAAGAAAGCCTCGCGGTCTGCCAAATTGATTCGGGCGCCCATTGCTTTTGAATTCCACACCGCCGGTTTCGTCGAATGTTTGGACGATTTACGTTTACCGATAGCCTGTGCCAACAAATCAGAGATCAGGCGACCGAGGGGTTTACCCTCCTTTTGTTGGATCTTTTTGATCTCCTTCAAAATGGGGTCGTCAATGTTAACCGTAGTTCGCATAGTGATTTGATGATAATTAGTCAATAGAATGCAGAATGTCCACAATTCGGAATGACGAGTGCGGATTGCGGATTGTGGAATCAAGAGATGTGTTTTCTTCCGCATTCCGAAATCCACATTCCGCATTCGAATGACTGCCGGCATTTAAAAAGCTTGACTTTCATCTTTTATGCACAGTATGTCCAGTAAACATGGACATACTGTGTATAATATAGTAGAATAAGCTGAATGAAAACTATTGGAAAGATCCGGGCAAAAATTCACGGTGAGATATTTGACTACCAGGTTTTGCTGGATATTTTATCCGGCTACCGTAAGCCCCGTGACAAGATAACCCGACTGTTGGCGGCCGGGGCCATTGTGAGAATCAAGAAGGGGCTATATTGTTTTGGCGATCCGTTTCGCAAAGAACCCATCAGCCGAGAACATTTGGCCAATCTGATCTATGGGCCGTCCTATATCAGCATTGATTATGCCCTGAGCTATTACGGTTTAATCCCTGAACGGGTGGAGACGATCACCTCGGTGACCACACATTGTTCACGAGATTTTGATACGCCATTTGGCGCTTTTTCTTACCACATATTGAAGCTCCCCCGCTATGCAGTGGGCGCTGTTTTTGAAATTGCCGGGAACATACCTTATTTGGTGGCCTCTCCTGAAAAAGCGTTGGTGGACAAGGTTTGGACCGACAAGCGGTTTAGTGGGCGCCGTATTTCTGATTTTGATGATTACATGTGCGGCGATCTTCGCATTGACCGGGGTGATCTCGGTAAGTTAGACTATGACCGACTGAATGCCATTGCCAAGGCATACGATTCCGCCAAGATAAACAACCTGGTGCGATATTTGAAGCGACTAAAGGGGAAATCCGATGCATGAAGCCATCCGAAACATGTTGGATCGCTATGAGTGCAGCGTTACAGATTTAAACCCAAACATGGATAAAGAGAGTAATACCCAAATTGAGCGATTTTTCACTCGATCTGCACCGATCTCTTGGCGCCTAAGGTCTCACGAAAATCCTCGACATAGCCATGGGTATGCCTGCGTTTTTCGCAAACCCTTATGCACCAAGATCTTAGCACAGCTCTTCCTGAAAAATCACTCAACTTGGGTAGTAGCGAGAAACAGAGACGCAAAAAGGAGGTATTTTAAATGACTCACCAATTTTGCAAGACCTCAATACGATGGATCCTGCTTGTTCTGGCATGCACTGCTATCATTGCGGGTTGCACGAGTTTTGAAAAACAAAGTAAACCTGCCGCGGTGCCGGAAATACATCCGGGTATTTTGGCGGGATATTTACCGTCCGAGGTGCTTCCCAACAGCCTGGCGCTTATTCCGCCGCCGCCTGCTGAAGGCTCTGCTGCTCTTGCACTGGATGAAGAGGTCAGCCGAAAGAGCCTCGCTTTGCGCGGTACGCCGCGCTGGGAGCTTGCTGCCAAGGATGCCGAACTGATGTTTCCTGCGGCAGCCGGCACCTTTTCCTGTGCGCTGGGCATTCCGATTACGGAAAAAGACATGCCGCATCTCTACATGCTGCTGCGCCGCACCATTGCCGATGCGGGGCTGTCTACTTACACAGCAAAGAATAAGTACCAGCGTACCCGTCCATTCATGGTGAACGGAGAGCCGACGTGCACGCCGGATGAGGAAGCGCATTTGATGAAGGATGGCTCGTACCCTTCCGGGCATACCGCTATCGGCTGGGCCTGGGCGCTTATCCTCAGTGAGATCGCCCCTGATCGGGCGGATGCCATTCTCGCCCGTGGCCGGGCGTTCGGAGAGAGCCGCGCGGTCTGCAACGTGCACTGGCACAGTGACGTAGTCGAGGGTCGTTTCATGGGCTCTGCCGCTGTCGCTCGACTGCATGCCGATCCCGCATTCCGGGCCGAGATAGAAGCTGCCAAAGCCGAACTTGCGGCCGTTCGGGCTAAAGGCCTCAAACCTGCGCGAGACTGCCAGGTAGAGGCTGACGCACTGGCCATCCATTCGCAGCCCCTCGATGGCGAGGCAAAAATCCTGCAATCCTGGCAGGGGGACTATCCGGTGGACAAACTCAATCTGCTGCCGGAGAAGCAGCGCGAACAGGCGGTCGGTTTCATCAGTGACGCGAAAACCTTTGAAGGTGTCTGGAAAGCATTCAAGCCGGGCGAAGACGTTCCGGGAATCGATTTCAAAGCCAACCTGGTTCTTTTCGCTCGCAACACACAGTTTTACAACCGCATCTCAATCGGCAAAGTGAATGTGAAAAACGGAGTGGTCGAAGTGTTGGCCATGGAAACCATGTCCGCCATGCCCATCCAAGACAAGGTGGCCATGTCGCTGGTGGTGGTTCCGCGCAAAGACATCAAGTCGATTCGTACGGCAGACGGCCTGGTTGCGATTTGACGTTAATCAAGAGATAGGATAGAGAAGTTTTTCCTGAATCTTGCATAAACAATCTTGAATGGATTTATAAAAACCATAATTTTAAATAGTTAAGTCGTCTTTATATAGATAATGGGAATAACCTCTTGGGTGTAATAGAATTAACCCCAAATATTCAAAATTGTTTACCCTTCGGGAGCGCCGATTTCACCGAATCTACTGCGTTATCAAGCGCTTGCGGTAAAGAGCTACAGCTGTGCACTTGATGCCTTGTATCTTCGGTAAACTCGACGCTTGCAAAATTCAGTTTCTAGTCTTTTCAAACCGCAATACGGAGATGCCTTATGTTTCTTCTGTCTTTTCCGACAATCGCGAGTATATCAATTGCGAGTATAGTATTTTCTTCGTTTTCAGTGGCTTTATACTATTTGGTCCATCTGAGTCTGACTCGTGAAATCAGCCCTGAAACCAAAAAAACCGCAGATGTGGTTGCGACACGGATCGGTGTTATTCACGCAGTGGTGATTGGAATGATGTTCACCAGTGTCCGTATGGAATACAACGAAATGATCGTCGCAATAGAGTCGGAGGCTTCGGCTTTAACGAGGTTGTATAACGCCATAGAGCGTCAGGGGGGTGAGGAATTAAGCGATACTAAAAAACAAATAATGGAATATATTCGCTTTGTCGTCGAAGACCAGTGGCCGGCCTTAAGAGAAATGAAATTGCGGCCAAGTGACCATGAACTTCTTGGGCGCGGGGTCTTGAATCGCTTATGGAAGGATCTCGATAAGATAGAGCATAAACCCGGCGATTTGAACCTAAAAGAGCTCCTTGATCAGGTCGAAGACTTTAGGACTCAAAGACTTTTTGATGCAAAGGGGAAACTGCTCCCTGTTTTCTGGTATATTGCCTTAATCGGTTTCGTGCTCACACTTCTAACCCTCTACTTTCCTCCGCCCACCTTAAATCGATGCCTTCTGGTATGTTTTTACAGTAGTATGGTGGCCGTGGTCTTATTGGGAATTTTTGTACTCACGCATCCGTACAGTTATGCGGCAGGGGTTAACCCGGATGTATTCCAGTGGTTACTGGATGCGTCCTCGGGATGAATAAAATAGAAGAAACAAAAAATCAGAGAGAGAAAGGAGGATGAAGGACATGAACATGACAATTTTTTTTTCGCGTAAAAGGTTTTATGTTATTGTAGCAGTATTAGTGATCGGGTTGATACTTGGAGGGTGCGCTGGATCATCGAAAAAGAAAGCGCAACCGCCTAAAGAACCGGTTACTGAACAGAAAGGCACTCTTTCACGCACATTCACAATCGTGGATGAGCAGGGACGAAATGCCGGCACGCTCTCGCTGGATTTTTCAGGTGGTGCTGTACTTCGAGACGAAAATGGTAAAGTTATAGGAAATTTTAAGCCTGTAGAGTCATCCGAGGTCCAGCCGTCTGAGGCACCATCCAAGCCCGAAGCAACAGAGACCCAATCAGAGCCGGAAAAGCCTGAGGCTCAATCAAAACCTGAAGCCTCAGAACCGGATACCAAGGCCAAGGAATAGCGTTAAACAAGGCAATGCGCTAAGAAGGATTAATATCTTGCCGTCGGCTTCGATACCAGGCGTTTTCCCGCCGGTTTTCATTAAAGTCGAAGCCGGAGGTAAAAGCTACGATGAAATCCATGTGGACGGCGGCGCGTCCTCCCAGGTGTTCCTTAAAAGGTGTGTGATGAATCTGAACAAAACCAATCCCTACGTCGTTGCGTTTGCGCTCTTGGCACTGATGATGCTCTCCTTGCCCCTATCGGTCCGGGCCGAAGGAGAAAAACGCGACGCCGTCGACGTCGTGGTCTCTCCAGAGCAAATGTTGAATTCCCTCAAAGGCGTGTTGGCCAGCCAACGCGCCGAGCTCGCGGACCTGAAGGTGTCGTTGCAGAAGCTGGAAATTCGGCAGGCGGCGGTTCAGGCCGAAATCAACGTCTACGATTCCCAGGATACCACTCACGGACAGTTGCTGCTGGCGTCCCAACCACGGATCGATGAACTGGAAAATGCGCTCAAAAACAACCGGCTGGCATCCAAGAGAATGACCGAGCAGGTCGAAATGTTTCAGGAACGCTATGATGCGACCGCGATTTTGATCCAAAAAACCGCTGATCGCATGGAACTGGCCCAAAAGCAGATTGCCGATATCCGGAAGTCTCAGTTTGCCAAAACTCAGAAGCAGCAACTGGAGGCCGCCACTGGCAAACGGCTCCAGGTTCTGCAAGAAAAGAAACGGCTGGGTGAGCGCTACCTGAAAATATACGGGGAACTGCTAATCCGGATAAAGGCCGCGTTGGAAGTGAAAAAGGCGATCGGTGAAAAACTCGCCACCCACCTGGAAAGCCGGAGAAAAGCATCGCTCTTCACACGGTTCTCCCCCTACCGTGAGTTGAGCGGTCAGGCCTTCAAGGAAACGCTGCGGCTTTTCAGGAGCCGCATCGGGGCGGTTTTCAGCCCCGCTCTATGGAAAGTCCAGTGGGATCAGATCAAAATGGGCGGTGTTGCCCACTGGGCTGGTCTTTTATTGGCGTTGGCGTTAATCCTTGCGCTCCAGAGCCGGTGTCGGGCCTTTTTGCGGCAGGTCGAAGAGAGGCTCGAGGGACCGTGCTGGTACTATCGCCGCCTGGGGCTGCTCTTGCTGCACCGATCTCTGCCGTATCTATCCATGACGCTGCTGTTCGGCGTCTACTGTTCCTTCCAGTTATCGCTCATCGATATGGGTTTGAGACGCTTTCTGTTCCATTTATTCAGGGTTTTGCTGATAACGCGCTGGGGGTTGGATTATCTCGAATATGGATTCAGCGGTCCGCCGACCGGTTTGCGGTCTTTCGTATCCCTGCATCTGAATCGATTTTTCCGATTTTTCCGCGCGACCGTCATAGGTATCACCATGCTGATCTGGGTCGCTGGAATGAACAACCTGCTGATATGGATGGTTCAGGTCGTTCTGTCGATTGTTCTTTTGGCCTGGGCCGTTGTTTTCTGGCGGCAAATGAAGCCGGTCATGGCCGAGGGGGTGCGCCATGACCAGGCCGCGCCCAATCCGAAACGGATGGCGCTGATCCGGATATGGATTTATCTGGTCTTGGGCGTGACCCTGCTGCTCAACCTGGTCGGCTATGGATACCTGACGAATCATTGGATTATTGCCTGGATCTTGACCGTGGTCTTTCTGCTCTGGGGATGGATCAGTCTGAATGCTATCCGGGAGTGGCACCGCGACCATCGGGCCAAAGAGGCGGCGGCGGACGACGACCACCCCTTAAACAGCGCTCATTACCTTCGCTGGACGCTTATCCAACTCATTCGCTCCGTCTGGTTTATCAGCCTGGCGGCGGGCCTTGTCTGGGCTTGGGACAGATCGGGCGCTCTGATGTCGTGTTTAGGCCGTTTTTTTTATTTATCCTTTGTGATTGGCAGCCTGAAAATCAGCATCAAAGGCATCGTGCTGGCGATTGTCATACTTCATATAACCTATGTCGCCGTGCGCCTCGGACGGTTACTGTTAAGTGAGAAAATCCTGGACAAAAAGCCGCTGGAACACGGGTTCAAGGACTCGATCCTAACGATCGCGGGCTACTTGGGCTGGGGGGTGGGTCTGATATTGGCCCTTGGCACATTGGGCGTCAACGCCACTTCGCTGGCTGTGGTCTTTGGGGCGATCAGCATCGGGATCGGGTTCGGGCTGCAAAACATTTTCAACAATTTCATCAGCGGCCTGATCCTGCTCTTCGAGCGGCCCTTCCAGGTGGGGGATTACGTGGAAATGAGCGGCGGCCTCTGGGCCGAGGTCAAGGAAATCAATGTGCGTGCCACCGTGGTGCAGACCTTTGACAATGCCTCGGTGATCATCCCGAACTCGGATTTCATTAGCCAGCGGCTGACCAACTGGAGTTTCAAGGACAAGCGGATGCGCCGCAACATCGAAGTGGGGGTGGCCTACGGGTCGGATATCGACCTGGTAGAAAAAACGCTGCTGGAAATCGCAAATAATACCAAAAAGGTTTTGAAGTACCCGCGGCATCAAGTGCTTTTTATCGATCATGCCGACAGTGCCCTGATCTTCCGCCTGCGCATCTGGGTCCATGTGGAAGATTACTGGGACGTACCGAGCCAGATCCGGTACGAAATCGACCGGCGCTTCCGCGAACTGGCCATCGAGATCGCCTTCCCCCAGCGGGATCTGCACATCCGCACAATCCCAAAGGGGATTACACCAACCTCTTCTACCGGTGAGGCGGAGCCAGAACGATGAGAACGCCCAAGGCTGATCAAACAAAGCCGATGGTTACTGGTCTGTTCAACCCAAGAAAACCTAGGGCCATCATACCGTTAGGCGGATATCCGAAGGGTAAACAACACGGTGAAAAAAACCCTATCATTGGAAATAACCGGGCGTTATATCTTGATAAAAGCCTAAAAACCGCGACAAATCCTTTGTTTAAGCTGTGTTACACAAATCTCACCGTGTTGTTTATGCAACTATAGGGTGAATGTGGGGACAAAAAGCCGACAAAAAGCAAGCGTACGATTGTTTTAATCAAAGGGATGTGAAAAATGAAAATGCGTCTGAAGGTTTTGATCTTCATCCTGGTCGGTGTTTTTTCAACCTCTGATCCGGTGACGGCAGACCAACTACACCTTGAGAACGGGGATGTCATTACAGGAGAAATGATTCGCATGGAAAACCAAAAATTGGTTTTCAAAACCGATTACGCGGGTGAGATTTCCGTGGATTGGGAGAAGATCGTGAAGCTGATCACCGAAGACCCTATCAAGGTTATTTTGAGCGATGGTTCGATTTTGGAAGGATTTACAGGTGAAACGGTGCGGAACAAAATGACGCTCAAGACTGTAAAGATAGAAGCGCCTGCCCAATTCAAACTTGCGGAAGTAAAGGCCATCAATCCGGTATACAAGCCTCTTGTCAAAATAAAAGTGCGCGCCAATGTGGGCATCCGCCAGGAACGGGGCAACACAGACACTGACAAGGCTTATCTCGATGGTGAGTTTTCGGCCCGCACCGAAAAGAACCGTTTCATTCTCGGGGGAGAGTTGAGCAAGGAAAAGGACAGCGGCGCCACATCATCCGAGGACTGGAAGGCCTATGGGAACTTCAGTCATTTCCTGACTGAAAAGTGGTTTTTTTATGCGCTTTCGCTTTTTGAGCACGACAAGTTCGCCGACCTGGACCTACGCTCAACACTGGGAGGCGGCCCGGGATTTCAGTTTTTTGAATCCGACACGCTAAATCTGTATGTTCTTGCCGGCCCCGGTTACGTGAAGGAGGATTTTATCGAGGATAAAGATCAGGATTTCGGGGTTGGACAATGGATGATCAGTTATGATCAGTATTTCTTCGACAAGACTTTTCAGTTGTTTCACAACCAGAATGGCTTTTTCAAAATCGCTAATTCGAGCAACTGGGTCATTAAAACGCGCCAGGGGATTCGGTTTCCGATATACAAGGGGCTTACCACGACATTTCAGTACAGATACGACTACGATAACGAGCCGTCGGAAGATGCAGACAGGAAGTGGGATTCGAGACTCATGTTGCTCATAGGCTGGGAATTCGAGAATTGAGATTTACTGATGACCAAACAGTGGCAGACTGGACGTAGCGCGTTTGGGGCCGGTTCTTTGCCATAATTCTGTTAGCAAGTGGAGTTATAAGAGTGAGCATGAGATCTACTCTAAAGAGCGCAACGAACGGTGCGCCAGGCTAACTGCGGACGTAGCTATCAAAACGGTGGAGATTTTGAATGCTAAAATAGACCAGACATTCACATTCACAGGACATAGCGAATCCGTCGACTATTGCGGTGAATGCCATGGAAAGGGGAAAGAATCCGATATTGCGAAAGGAAAAATGGATTGTGAGACATGCCACAACGACAAGTTGGAAGATCATCCTTAATCCCTATGGATGGTGAAAATTATCTTAAGCAACCCGCATGGCATAGCCTGGACTATCCCGCTTCACGGGATGGTTTAAGGAGGGCGGCCGACGTGCCGGTAAAGCCATTCTCGAATATGCTTTGAAAGGAAATTATGGTACTGTGATTATCGGCAGGCGTGGTATTAACAAAGCATTTTTCATGGGCAGTGTTTCCCGTTATATCATCAACAGGGTTTCAAATCGTGATCTTTGGATTGTTACCTGATAAGGAAGGAAACTATCAATGCTGAATGAGGATTTTTCTCGAAGCCGAACCGTCGAACTGACAGAATATAACCAGCGGTCGTTTTTTTTTAAATGGCTGTTCGTTCGGCGAGATTGTTGGTACCAATATTGTAAAACGGTTTCAAATGAAAATGAATTAAAAGATTAAAGGACTGTTGGAAAAGAAGTAATAACTCATTGCATCATAAACAGGTCACTCGTAACTGTTTAAAGGAGGTTTGTGTTATGGAAAGCAAAAACGCGGTGTGCTTTATAATTAAACGTGTTCTTTTAGTGATATTCATTCTTTTGTTTTTTGTGGGGTATACAAATGCCGAAGAACATCTTTCGAAAGGAGAAAGCGTATACGTTTCGATGTATTCCAATGTTTATTCGGGCGTTAAGCTTCATGCTTTAGAACTTTCCGGGATGTTAAGTATACGTAACACAGACCCAAAATATTCGATTTCCATCCAAAAGGCGGACTATTACGACTCAAAAGGAAAATTATTAGAACGATATATAACGCAATCATTAAAACTAAAGCCACTTGAATCAACACATTTTTTGGTAAAAGTATATGATAAAAGGGGCGGCCCCGGGGCAAATTTCATCGTTAAGTGGCAATCAGACAATAAGGTCAACCAGCCAATTATTGAGGGTATCATTATAAGTACAAGAGCTCAGCAGGGGATATCGTTTATTTGTCCCGGGAAAATAATATCGGAGCATAATGAATAACGTCTCGGAAATCAGCACCTTATACAACCATAATCCCAACCAGGACAAGCCCGCCCTCCTGCCAAGCGGAGTAAGGCGGGCGGGCCGGCCTCCGGCTCCGCTTCCAGCCCGTAGGGCTTCCAGGCCGGAGGGTAGAGCCTCCGGCTCGGAGAGAACCAAGGGATATTTGCCACCAAGGCACAAAGACACCCTCCGGGCCGTAGGCCCTATGGGCCGGAGGCAAAGGATTTTATTTTGTTATTCTTTCTTAGTGTCTTGGTGTCTTTGTGGCGAGAAGAAAAAAGTTTTGCCACAAAAAGCACAAAATTCACAGTTAAGAAACTAAGCGCCTAAATCTT
>JAYEFV010000159.1:13880-15390 GCA_034658755.1 Thermodesulfobacteriota bacterium
GGCCGGAGGCAAAGGATTTTATTTTGTTATTCTTTCTTAGTGTCTTGGTGTCTTTGTGGCGAGAAGAAAAAAGTTTTGCCACAAAAAGCACAAAATTCACAGTTAAGAAACTAAGCGCCTAAATCTTGCTTTCTTTTAGTGCGGAATGTATGTTATTACATTATGTAAAGGATATTGGATTGGAATCAAGTAACGCGTAAATTATCAGCAAAGGAGGTTTTTTTATTCTGTCAGCAATGATGATCCTATTATCAAATTTTGCTAACCTGGCGCAAGCCGATAACTATTTGAATACAATTGAAGTATTCAATAAATCCCAAGCAGTACAACCCTTTTTTGAGAAAACCTATGGCTATGC
Organism: Thermodesulfobacteriota bacterium; assembly: GCA_034658755.1. Lineage (GTDB taxonomy): Bacteria > Desulfobacterota > Desulfobacteria > Desulfobacterales > UBA11574 > S5133MH16. The sequence continues at coordinate 14,239 of JAYEFV010000159.1, forward strand.
GGTAATGATTCCAGCTTGTTGAATTATTGTCAACGCTCTAATTGAACGTACATTCCGCACCCCCGATAAGGGGTATTTGAGTATTATTTTCTCTATGGGACGGTGAATATTTCAAAAGGAAACACATGAGGATAAGGTCTACACTTTTCACTCAACGCAATCCGGCAAGAAAGCCTTTTTGTCAAGAGTGTAGATGCGACCCCTCCGAAGCCCATGAATTAGAGCACTTAGGAGGAGGTACATCTTGAAACGCGTTTGTTTTGTGGTCTTAACCATTGGCATTATTGCGGCCGGAATCCCTTCATTTGCCGCTGACGTCTTATATGAAAAGTTTGAAGCCGGCATTCCCGGCACCTGGACGATAGTAGACAACAGCAGTGGCAGTTGCGGCGTTTGGCAAAGCAACGACGCCGGGGGAAGAGGGAATCTGACCGGTGGGTCCGGGGGCTTTGCAATTGTCGACTCGGACTATGAAGGGTGTGCCGACACGGCATTGATTACTCCCTCCTTTGATGCTCCCCTCAATGCACAATTCACGTTCAATACCGACTACAACTATCTGACCGATATGGCTAAGGTCGATATTACAACGGACGGGGGCGGAACGTGGACCAATCTGTTGCATTGGGAGGTAGATAAACGCGGTCCTTTGAAGGTGGATCTTGATTTCTCGGCCTATTCCGGTGAGACCGTTAAAATTCGCTTTGTTAATGTTGCCGACCAGGACCGGTGGTGGCAAGTTGACAATGTGCGTTTGGAATTTCCGGATGCAGATGGAGACGGGATCGAGGATTCTGTTGACAACTGCCCGAACGATGTTAATGAGGATCAGGCGGATGCGGATGCAGATGGTTTTGGTGATGTATGTAACAGCAGTGCCGCTGTTGTCGGATGCGCAGACTGTACCATATCAGATGTTTCATCACCCGGCCTTCCTGCCGGCGCTCCACCAGGCTTCAGGGTCAACGAAACCGTCAGCTTCAAAGCCACCGAGGTCGATACTACCGCTGATATTTCCATTACTTTTACATCGATGCCGTCAAGTCCATATTTTTACAAGGTCACCAATGGTGCGTGGGTTCAGATTTATCCAGCCAACAACAGCACAGGCATCAGAAATGTTTTTTTAAACGGAAATACGTTAAGATACAC
>JAYEFV010000160.1:0-4065 GCA_034658755.1 Thermodesulfobacteriota bacterium
TGGACATAGGCCTTGCCCCAGGACCAGATTCACCTCCTACAATTATCCAGTCAATGCCCGTGAAATCGATATCGGGAATAGACCCCAAAAGAGGCTCAAAAGAAACGAATTTTATCCTTGCGGGTGTAACCCGCAAGTCATCAATTCGATGGAGGTAATCGCAGTTTTCGACGGTGACACCTGTCCAGACATTTTCCGGCCATGGTAAACTATGGCTGAGGCCGCGCAAATTCTCGGAACGTTTTGTGAGAACCTGGAAAGTGTGCCGTGTAACCCTACTCATCACTTCAAACACTTTAGATACAAACGAGGCTGGTACATCTTCATGAAAAAGGTCACTCATGGAGTTCACAAATATTGTGCGGGGTTTTTTCCATTTCAAAGGAAGGGATAAGACATTTTTATGAGTTTTCACCTTAAAACCATCAGCGTAGTTTGGTTGTCCCATCGCCTGAAGGCGATAAGACATACGTTCTGCGTAGCAGTTCTGACAACCAGGGCTAATTTTTGTGCATCCAGTTACCGGGTTCCATGTTGTATCAGTCCATTCGATTTTTGATTTATCACCCATTTCTTACCCTCACATAGATTTTGTATCTTTTATCGTTATAGTCAAAAGTCTTAGCTTTCCTTCCTGTTGGAGTAAGCTCAGGATCTCTGATAATTGAAATTATTTCATTAGCTTCCAAATCTCTAAATCTATTTTTATATTCCTTTTCAGAAAAATGTATCCCGTACTTTTCGATTAATAATACGATCAGATCTTTAAGCAATATTTGATCGTTATCTCTTATGTGCAATAAGATGTCCTCCTCAATGCTAATATCACCCATTAGCTTCATGTCCGGCACATCAATATCAAACAAAACCTCTTGACCTTTTCTCTGGTTTTCCACAATTTGAATCCATGCTTTATTCATATTATCGGCCATCAATATCATCCCGTCAGGATGATTGGTCGCAAATATGAGCCTATACTTGGGGAGACGGGTTGTTTTTATTCGGATTGGAATATTCACAGTATGTTTGAAAATACTTCTGATTCCTTTTGAATATTCATCCATGAAAAATTCTTCGGCCTCAAACATACTTATTTCACCTTCGTTCTTCTTTTGTAAGATAGACTGCCAATAATCACCTCCTGCAATACTGTTCATTCGGTAAATTGAATTTTTATCATCTATTTCATAGGTTTCATCGTCACGATCAAATTCATCAAAATGGCTTAAATCATATTTTAATAATCTGAATCCTTCTCTCAAAAACCCGAATGAATTGAAATTCATAAGAATCTCCAAAGAAGGATACCCTTTTCCGCTGATCTTGCGAAAATGATCAAAATCAAGGCACTTTATTCCATATGGATCTATATAGAGAAATATGTTTTGGTCAGTATTCTCTTCATTTAATAAATGTTTTTCTATGTATTTATCATAACTTCCTTTGATCACTTCACAATTTGAATAACCTTCTAAGGGCTGTGACAGTTCTTCAATATACTTATTTTCAACAAAATGGCCGAAAATAATATGCTTACGACCAGGATTTTTTTGTATGATTTCATTTATGTGTTCAGCTATTATAATTGGTGATCCCTTGTTTCCATCATCAAATATCCCTTTTCCCGCAAAGCAATCATAGATGTGCAGAGGCCTATAAGTATTCAGAATTTTGGTTATGTATGGTTTCAGATAATGAGAAAAGATAGTATCCTTCAAAAAAGACCATCCTTTTTTTTCTCTAAAGAAGTCTTTTGTGGCACCCAATTATAACCTCCCAATCGTACTGAATTACAACTTGATCTGTTATTAGTACTTATAACCAGCTAACCTATTCCTATCTCCAGCCCGGTAATCACAGGCATAACATCCCACGTTCGAATACACCAATAAACGCCCCGCATTCTTCTTGTTGAATCCCCCCTGAAAAAACAACTTCAAGGTGTTGATTCCGCGCTATAAATAATTTCTCCGGTTTTTATGATTTCCTCCAGAAATCCGCTTTTGTCATTTGATTCTTCCAATAAAACAGGCTCTATCCTTGCATCAATTTCTCGTCTTAATCTAAAGAGTCTGGCCTCACACATCAAAAAATCTTCATCGACAGAATCTAAAACTACGGCGACATCAATATCGCTGTCTTTGCGTGCAGCGTCTCTTGAGTAAGAACCGTATAATATTATCTTCCTGACATCGAAATTCTGCCTTACAAGATCCGCATACAGTTTCACACATCTGATAGCTGTTGCTTTATCCATTGATATAATCCCTCAGTTTTCTGAATTATCTCCTTGCATCGTTCATCGTTCAAAGATCGCATTAGCCGTTCCTTATGGGTGGGGTACCTGGCTTCAACATTTAACGGTTCTAAAAGATCTATGAAATTCTTCTGTTCCTCTGTCATTTTATCGCTTATTCCACTCTGATCGACAAGGTAACTCAAGTTATGTGTGTAAGGAGGGTTGTCTTTTTTTTCAAACACGTAAAAGCCTTTAAGAATTTTTTCAATAACCTGGTGGCACATAAACCCGACGTACAAGAATCGCTTGCCTTTCAGCATGACTCTTGCAGTTTCCAGATCGTATTCAGCCATTTCAATCCAGTACTCAATTTTTTCTTTCATGCCACAATTCCCTCCTGAATAGCACGTTGAATAAAAGGTTGTTTACCTCTCAGAGTTTTCAGTTCTGGTTCGGAAATGATATTTACGTCAGTCAGTATGTTATACTTGAGGTCTATAGAGTATATCTCATCGGATATTTCTCTTCGTTGCCGCCAGGAGATAGGATGACTTACGATAACAAGTATATCGTAATCTGAAAATTCGAATGCTTTTCCTGTGTCCTGAGAACCGAATAGTATTACGTCTGAAACAAAGTTAAATTTATTATGCAAACCTTCCTTCAACTCTTTCATAATCAAATCAGTTTGTTGATTCATAATATTTCCTTTCTATATTAAGGCGCAATGTCAGACGGCGAGGCATTTGTTATATGTTCAATCGCATGAAATACAGTGTTTTTTGAAACAACAACATCCGCTTCGATCCGCAAAGCAATGTTGAGTAAAATAGCATCTTTTATCAATAGACCATATTTATTTTGGGTCTCAAGTCCTCCAAGGACATCCTCTTTTTTGCATGCCTCAAACCCCAGGCCTAGGTCCAGCAGTGCTGTGATCTTTTCCCTGTAAATGGAAAGGCTTTGTATTACCTCTGGCCTTTTGGTGAGATGCCTGGATGGATTTGGCCCGGAAATCCTGCCTAACATCATGGCCTCGGCAAGCATCAATTTATGGGAAAGCTCCTGCCACACAGTTTGAGGCAAGACACCGATCAATTCCCCTGAAGAACATCGCCACAAAAGCCTTTGGGCCTGGGCTGAAACACCCTGCTCAGCATAAAGGAGAATGTTGGTATCAATGACGCAAAGGCTTCCGTTTTGAATATCATCGAGGTTCATAGTCCCAATGCTTCCCCTTCAAGAATTCCCCGAAACTGGTCATTTGAGAGCTTAATTGGCCGTTCGCAAAAGATCTGAAAAGCAGCCTCCCTCTCCCTGGGTTTTGGAATGCTTTTGCTCAAATATGAGACAAGAGCGTCCTGAATGAGATCACTCATGGGTCGGCCTTCATCTGCTGCCCGATGTTTGGCAAGCTTAATCACCTCTTCCTCAATGAGTGTCCCGATCTTCCGTTTCATAGTATTTATCTCTCCATAGGTCCGAGTACCAGCCAGGGTGTAAGCACCTCCATTAAAGAAATCCCTCCATGTCGGTACAGGGATTGCGATGCACTGGGGGCCTGGGGTCTGTTGTGGCATCGGCCCTTGACTGCTCCAATCCGCCGCGTCCTATCGAGCCAGATATGGGGATTATTGTCAGGCAACTCCTCATCCTCTTCAAATTTCCTGCAGCGTTTCCCCTTAAAGGGACGATCAATGCCTTCGAGATTTTGATTGCTGAGGCCAGCGCCTAAGAAAACATATCCGTGATCACTTGTAATTAGGACGGTTCTTTCCGGGGGAATCGCCTGAACCGTATTTCTCCAGACAAGGTCAAACCCATCC
>JAYEFV010000161.1:0-4054 GCA_034658755.1 Thermodesulfobacteriota bacterium
TTTCAATAGAACTTTTGCACATTCATTTACAGTTGCTCCGGTGGTATACACATCATCCACAAGCAATATTCTTTTACCGGTTATTTTCGAACCATCGCTTATATTGAAGGCATTCTTAATATTTGCCAAACGTTCCTTGCGCCCTAAACCGGTTTGGGGTTCCGTCCATCTTCTCCTTGCAAGAACATTTATGTCAACCGGTATATCCGGCAATCTGACATTTAAAAACTTGGCAATGCGCGCCCAGTCCTTTACCAGAAGAAATGACGGGTTGAAACCCCGCATTCTAAGCTTTTTTGAATGTAGCGGAACCGGCACGATCAGATCTATATTCATTTTATCCCAAAAACTGACGAAGGCAGCAAAAATAAGGGTCCCGAGAGGTCGTGACAGTTGAATTTTTCCTTTATACTTAAAACAATGTACCACCGCCATAAGTGTGTATTTATAAATCCCTGCTGATCGGGCTATTTGGAATCTCTTTGGTGAATCAAGGCACTCTCCGCAGAGGTGATCCTCCCCTTGCCTGCTTTTAAACATCATACCGCATCTGGAACATTTGGGGGATTCAACCGGCAAAAATCCTGATGTACAGGTAGGACACAAAAAAGGGGCCATCAATTTGTCAAAGACTTTAGGGACATTGCCCAAATAATAATTATCATGGGCGGAAGTTAAATCTATTTTTTCAATAAATTGCTGCGCAATGTTTGAACTATCTGCATCCGTAGCCCCTGGTTTCAAATCGCATATGTTATGCTGCTCGGAATGAAAAAAAGATCCGCATACCAGACACCGCGTCGGGAAAAGGGCTTGTTTAAAGGCTTTGGCTATATGGATCAACATATTTGGGAGCAACGGTTGAGACCTTTGCAAAACGCCCCTTTTTGCCCAATCCCGGCGTCAGGCTCAAATTTTAATCCTCAAAATACTCTATGTAATCATGAGGCGTACTTTTCGTACGTTGAATGATTACGAAATGCAGCACAACGCAGAAGTTGGACTTTTTACGAGACCGTCAAATGTCGCTGTCTGAAAGCCTCATACATGGCAACCGCTCCTGCCACAGAGGCATTCAGGGAATTTACCGGCCCTAATTGAGGAATGGACATCAAAAAATCGCAATGCTTTTTTACCAGGGGTCGAATCCCTTTTCCCTCCCCACCAATAACAATTGCAACATGACCTGTCAAATCACTTAAAAAAATTGATCTGTCCGATGCTTTTTCCATTCCGGCAATCCACCATCGTTTTTCCTTCAACGCCTCGATTGTGTTTACCATGTTTGTTACCCGTACAAGATGGATATGTTCCAGGGCTCCTGCTGATGCTCTGGATACTGCAGGTGTGGGAGAAACAGATCTGTCCTTTGGAATGATTATACCGTTAACGCCCACACAAATTGCTGTTCTAACCAGAGCGCCGAGGTTATGAGGATCCATGACATTGTCAATCAGCAACAGTAAAGGATTTGTATCATCCGGCCGGATATTGTCGATAATATCAGAAATTCCGGATAGCGGGAAACGACTTGTCCGGGCTCCGATGCCCTGGTGTTGATCCGTTCCGGTCAGAGATTTTAACTGTGAAGAATCCACCCGTTCCACAGGAATTTTTTTGGCTTCAGCAAGTGTCGATACCCTTTTTAAACGTTGTGAGATCTTTTTTTTTGCAATATAGACTGCAAAAAAATCTCTACGACCGGCTTTTAAGGCTTCAAGAACCGGGTTGATTCCATAAAGCATCTCTCTTTTTACTATTTTTCCCATATCTACTCTTAACTGAACCATGGGCTCACTTAGGCATTTTTATACATGTCCATCGGCAGTTAAATCAAACCACGAATGAACACGAATAAACACGAATTTAAAGATAATATTTATGTCTATTTGCGTTAATTTGCGGTTAAATAAGACCACGAATTAACACGAATGAACACGAATTAAAAAATGATAATGCACCACAATTTTAGGCAGTTTAGCTCACTTAGGCATTTTTATACATGTCCATTAGTGTCCATTTGCGGTTAATTTACTTTAGGCATTTTAGTTCATTTTAGGCATTTTTCAGGCTTGTTCGGGTATCGATATTTCTCGATGATAGCTATAAGTTTTTCAATTGATACAGGCAGTTGATCATTAACGATAACATAACGGTAAAGACCTTTTTGGGCCATCTCCTTTTCCGCAGTTAAAAGGCGTCTTTTAATTGTTGCCCTGCTTTCGGTTCTTCTCATTTCCAGGCGTTTTCTAAGCGTTTCCAGTGACGGGGGCATGATAAAAATCGTGGCACTGTCGGGATAATTCTCAAGTATCTGGAGGGTCCCCTGGACATCGATATCAAGGAGCATGTCACGCCCGGACGCCAGGCCTTTGTCCAGAAATTCAGCCGATGTACCGTAATAATTGCCGTGGACCTCCGCCCATTCAGCCCAATGGCCGCTTTCTATCCTTTTTTCAAAATCTTTTTTTTGGATAAAATAGTAATCGACGCCGTCTAGTTCACCTTTGCGGGGTGCTCTTGTTGTGTACGAAACCGAATAAAAAATATCGTTAAACCGGTTAACCAGGGCTTTGGAAAGTGTTGTCTTGCCGCCTCCCGACGGCGCGGAAATGATAAAAAGACGACCCTGTTTACTATTTGTCTCTTTGGGATTCGAACCGGATGGCCTGCTTTCCTGTTCATTCATGATCGATTATTTCGAAGCCTTGAGTGTTGAATAGCGCTGGGATATTGTTTCGGCCTGTATCGCGGAAAGAACAATATGATTACTGTCCATAACAATGATAGAACGGGTTCTGCGGCCGTGCGTTGCATCTATCAAACGTTTTTCATCTTTGGCTTCATCTTTAAGACGTTTCATAGGAGCTGGATTGGGAGACACGATAGCAACAACCCGTTCGGCAACCACTGTATTTCCAAAACCTATATTCAAAAGATTCTGATCCATATTCCTCCCCTCACCCGGATAAACCGGAGAGACCTTTTCAAAGGTCTCCCAGAATTAATTTTCACTATTTATTCTACATTCTGCAACTGCTCTCTTATTTTTTCAAGATCGGACTTCACCTCGACAATAATATGGGATACATTTGAATTGTTCGTCTTAGATCCCATGGTGTTAAATTCACGGTTGAGTTCCTGCATCAAAAAATTAAGTTTTCGGCCGGCAGGTTCTGCTGAATTCATAATTGTTCGAAACTGTTTGATGTGGCTTGCAACCCTAACAATTTCCTCGGAAATATCACTTCTATCCGCAAGAAAAGCCGCTTCCTGTGCTATCCGATCAGGATCTATCTCTATAATCCCTTTTGTTAAAGCAGCGATACGGTCCTTAAGGCGCTGCTGGTAATGAGATAAAAGGTCGCTCGATTCTTTCTGAATCTGGTCAATACGTTCTTTTATACCGTTAAGCCGGACAGAAATATCTGCTTCAAGAAAATCTCCTTCCTTTTTTCGCATGGCGATAAGGTTGTCTAAAGCTTCATTAATACAATCTTCAAAAACAGGCCAGCAGGCTTCCATATCAAGACCCATCTCGGCAGGCTTAATAATAGCCCCTCCACTTACAAGAAGATCCATCGATATTTCTGAATTAATATTAAATTTATCTTTCAATTGGACAAGGCTGTCATAATATGCCCTAGCTTTGGGTGTATTTATTTCAAAAGCATATGCTTCATCGGAATCGTCCCTGACTTGCAGATTAACCTCTATGCGGCCCCTTGCAACCTTGCCGGCAATTAACGTTTTTATCTTCTCCTCCAGTGCAAGATATCCATGGGGAATACGTAATGCAATATCAAGATACCTGCTGTTGTACGAACGGATCTCAAGCAAAACCATAAGTTTTTCTTGAGTCTTATCTGATTTTGCATATGCGGTCATACTCTTTAGCATTTTTCTTCAGCCTTTAAAAATAAGTTAAGCATTCAGAGGTTCACGGTTCAACCGTTAAGAGCGGTTAAATAAAACCACGAATGAACACGAATAGACACAAATTTAAAAATAATAACATCCCATAATTTTAGGCATTTTAGGCACGTTAGCTCAT
>JAYEFV010000162.1:0-15290 GCA_034658755.1 Thermodesulfobacteriota bacterium
ACCGCTTACTCGATATATTCGGAGAGAAATTTAAAGTTTCTAAGAGCCTGGTATATTCTTACGTCAAGGCAGTGATTGTGACAGAGATACGCAGATTACAGTTATACCTTGGCGAAGAATTGGTTGATTCATTTGATTACCAACTGAACACCGAAAAAGACGTTTAAAAAAACGAAACTGACTATCGTGCTTTGAACCCGCAAAAAATCATCACGTGCTCCGACGAGCTTCTTGAGGGGCCCATTCTCGCACATGATAATTTTTCGCTTATGCCGTACAAGAAATTAGCTTTAATTTTTCCGAGTCATCGATGTCCTGGCATTTTTTACCGTTAGACTTGGGTCATCGATGTCCTGGCATTTGACAATTAGAATGAATGGTGAATGGTGTCAAAACTTGAATAGTGAATAATAATTTGACATAAAAAAATAGTTACTGTAAAAGATAATATTATGGGTAGAGCATGGCGAATTGAATATGAAGGCGCATTGTATCATATCTTGTCCCGGGGCAATGAGCAGAAGGACATTTTCTATGATGATCAAGATCGTTTATTGTTTTTAGAGACAATCGGCGAGATGTCCGAACGTTTTGAGATAGATATTTTTGCCTATGTGTTAATGGGAAATCACTATCATCTTTTGTTAAAGACGAATCGCGCCAATCTTTCTAGAAGCATGCAGTGGTTGGGGATAACGTATACACGGCGGTTCAATCTACGGCATTTTCGTTCCGGACATTTATTTCAAGGAAGGTTCAAGAATATCATTGTTCAAAATGATGCATATTTGATGCGGCTCTCCTGCTACATTCACCGCAATCCGCTTAGAGCCGGTATGGTTAAGCGGCTGGCAGATTACCGCTGGAGCAGTTATAAGGTCTATGCTTACGGCAATAAAGCCCCTGAATGGCTCATAACAAAGCTGATATTGAGCCAATTCAAGGGGAAGGATAGACATAAGGCATACAGGGAAAAAGTTCAACGCTATTCCAAGGAGGAGAAAAAACTGTGGGAAGATTTGCGTCATGGAATGATTATAGGGTCAAAGAAATTTGTCAACAAAATCCGCAGCACATATTTACCGGAAAGACCACACAAAGAGATTCCTCAACAACGGGATCTGGCCAAAGGTGTGGATCCTGTTGTCAAGTTGAAGGAAGCAGCGAGGATTCTTGATTGCGATCTCGATCATTTCAGGCGGTCACCAAGAATATCAAAAGCTGAAAGAGATGACCGCGATCTATTGGTGTTTTCTGTTTGGAAGACAGGTATATTGACCAACGAAAAAATCGGTCGATTATTTGGAATGACGTATTCCTCGATCAGCCATATCGTAAGGTCGGTAAGGTTAAGAATGGAGGAAAACCGTGACTTAAAAGAAAAATTCAACCAAATTTATTCACTATTCAAGATTTGACACCATTTTCCTTAATGTGTATCCAAAGGGATTCCGTAATGAACAGGGAGGAAAAATCATGAGAGATCGTATCGCGACCGGAATGTTGTCCTTGGCGATTATTATCACCGTCGCCTGTGCAGCGATTATATCGGTGCAGGCGGTGGCGGCTGAGCAGGATGGAACCTTTGCGGGAACCTGGACGGCCAGCGGACAGTGGCAGCCGCTGGACTTCGAGGAGGGCCGCGAGGTGTTCATCTTCAAACTTTCCGGCCACGTCAACCTCAAGAACGAGATCGGTGAGGTTAAGGACTTCTGGTCGGAATGCGTGGGTTTGTGGGATTCCAAGACAGGCGGGTCGACCCGCTGCGCCTGGCGAGACCCGAACGGCAATAAAGCGGCCTATATTGTTATCAGCGGTCAACTGGTGAAGGAGGACGTCAAGGTTACCGGCGAATTCGTCGGTGGTGCTGGCACCCTGGAGGGATTGACGGGAACCCTGTCCTTCACCTGGTCGGACGTGTATCGCAATGAGACCGACCGCATCGTGACGGGCTACACAAAGGATCTTACCGGCTCCTATGGGATTCCCAAGGTCGGAAATTGACCGTTGCAGTGTCGGCACCGATGCCGCACCGCATTTGACTGCGGATTCCGCTTTTTCGATAAATCTCCGGTGTATCGGCATTACACATGCCTATGCGCCGGAACTGGCGAGCCTGGCTATAAACACTGTGATTGGAGGAAATTTAACATGTGGATCGTTGAACTTTTAGTTGTATTGTTTTTTATCTGGTTAGGTGCGCGCATGGGAAGCATCGGCATCGGGTTTGCCGGCGGGTTCGGTGTGCTGGTGCTCTCGCTGGGTTTTGGCCTGAAACCGGGGGACATTCCCATCGACGTGATTCTGATCATCATGTCCGTGATTGCCGCCATCGCGACCATGCAGGTGGCCGGGGGGCTGGACTACATGGTCTATCTGGCGGAGAAGATCTTACGCCGGAACCCCAAGCAAATTACCTTTTATGCTCCGGTGGTCACCTATGTGATGACTCTGCTGGCCGGCACCGGCCACACAGCATTCTCCACCCTGCCGGTAATCGCAGAGGTGGCCAAGGAGACCGGCATCCGCCCGTCCCGCCCATTGTCCATCGCCACCGTGGCTTCGCAAATTGCTATCACCGCCTCGCCCATATCTGCTGCGGTAATCTTCTTCTCCAGCGAACTGGAAAAAATCGGGGTCAGCTATATCCAGCTGCTCATGATCAGCATCCCCAGTTCGTTCATCGCAGTCATGGTGGGCGCCGTGGTGGCCAACTTTTTGGGAAAAGATCTCAAAGACGACCCCATCTATCAGGATCGGCTGGCCAAAGGCCTTGTCAAGACGTCCTCGGGCCGGGAAGCACGTGAGATCAAAAAGGGAGCCAAAACCTCCGTACTGATTTTTTTATTTGGCCTGATCTGTGTCGTATTTTACGCCACCGCCATCAGCGGGAGCGTCGGGTTGATCAAGGACCCGGTGATGCCCCGAGACGAAGCCATCATGACCGTCATGCTTGCCGTAGCCACCTTGATCGCAATGGCATGCAAGATCAAAACAAATAACGTGCTGGACGCTCCAACATTCAAGTCCGGCATGAGCGCCTGCGTGTGCGTGCTGGGAGTGGCCTGGCTGGGGACCACCTTCGTGGCGGCGCATCTGGAACAGATCAACATTTTAGCAGGATCGCTGCTGGAGACCAAGCCCTGGCTGCTGGCCGTGGTGCTGTTTTTCGCCGCCATGCTGCTCTACTCCCAGGCAGCCACCACACGGGCCCTGATGCCGGCAGCCCTGGCCCTGGGTGTCAGCCCGGGGGCGGCCATCGCCGCCTTTGCATCGGTCAGCGCCCTGTTCATACTGCCCACCTATCCGTCCCTGCTGGCGGCGGTGGAGTTCGACGACACCGGATCCACCCGCATCGGCAAATACGTGTTCGACCACCCGTTCATCGTCCCGGGGACCGTCACCATTGCTATGGCGGTGGTGTTGGGATTCCTGATCGGACCCATGGTGATTTAAACCGCTTGCCAGGCGATTTTGGGCAAGTCCTTCAAAGGAGGAATTTTACACATGATCAAACTCGACGACATCTTAGAGAGAGCATCCAAAAAAATGGGGATGGCCCAGGCCGACCTCAAGGATTTTTTTAAACGCGGCGAACAGGTCACCTATGCAGCCGAAGACTGGCTGTTCCACGAATCCACTCCACGGCAGTGGGCCGGCCTGGTGATTGACGGCGAAGTTACCATCGTCCGGGGTCTGCATGGCTCTACCCGACACCTGGCGGTATTGGCCCCCGGGGCCCTGATTGGAGAGAGCGCCTTTCTGGAGGATGGTTCCCACGGTACCGGCGCCTTTACCCGATCCGGGGCCATTGTCTGGCAGATATCCAAAGTGGCACTGGCGGCCTTTCGGGAGGAAAAACCGGACCTGTTCTATCGCATCGTCGCCCGGGTGGCCGCGGGTATCAGCGACCGGCTGCGCATGGCTTCCGAACGGGTCACCGGAACGGGTCCCGGGCAGTTGATCGGCGATGTGCGCACCGAGCACGATTCCCTGGGGGAAAGGGAACTCCGCGACGAGGTCTATTACGGTGTGCAGACCCTGCGGGCCATGGAAAATTTTGCTATTTCAGGTGTATTCATCAAAAATTTCGAGCACATGATCGAAGCCCTGGCTTTTGTTAAGAAGGCCGCGGCCCAGGCCAACCATGAACTGGGGGTGCTGGACGAAGAAAAAATGAAGGCTATCTGCGATGCCTGCGACGAACTATTGGCCGGCAAGCTGCACGATCATTTCACCGTGGACATGTTCCAGGGTGGGGCCGGCACCTCCACCAACATGAACGCCAACGAAGTCATCGCCAACCGGGGGCTGGAGATCATGGGGTACAAAAAAGGGGAATATGATTTTTTGCACCCCAACGATCACGTCAACTGCGCCCAGTCCACCAACGACGCCTACCCGACCGCCATCAAGCTGGCAGTACTGCTGTCGCTCAAGGACCTGCTGGGCGCTATGGGTGAACTAAAGGAGGCTTTTAACAATAAAGCCGAAGAATTTGCCGACATTTTGAAGATGGGACGCACAGAAAACCAGGATGCGGTGCCCATGACCCTGGGCCAGGAATTCAGCGCCTATGCCGTTATGATCGAAAGTGCCATGGCGGCCTTGAAGCGCGCCGAAGACGAATTCCACGATATTAATATGGGGGCCACGGCCATCGGAACCGGCATCAACAGCCCGCCGGGATATGCCGATCTCGTAACCCGGAAACTGAGTGAAGTCAGCGGTTTTAAGCTGCGACGTGCACTGAACCTTGTGGAAGCCACTCAGAATGCCGGTTCGTTTGTGCAGATGTCGGCCACCATGAAACGAGCCGCGGTGCAAATCTCCAAGATCTGCAACGACCTGCGCTGGATGTCGTCAGGACCGCGATGCGGCTTAAACGAAATCAACCTGCCGCCCATGCAGCCGGGATCTTCGATTATGCCCGGCAAGGTCAACCCGGTAATTCCGGAGTTGGTCAACCAGATCTGCTACCAGGTGATCGGCTACGATACCGTGGTTTCCATGGCCGCCGAGGCCAGCGAGCTGGAGTTGTGTATGGCCGAGCCCATCATCGCCTACGACCTGCTCCACGGGATGCTGATCACAAAAAATGCCTGCATCACCCTGGCCAGCCGCTGTATCGTTGGCATCGAGGCCAACCGGGAAGTGTGCCGAAAATATGTGGAAAACTCCATCGGTCTGGTCACCGCGCTGGTGCCGGTCATCGGCTACGAAAAATCAGCGGCGGTTGCCAAGGAAGCCCTGAAGAGCGGCGGCAGTGTATATGAACTGGTGCTGGAAAAGGGGTGGATGACCAAGGAAAAGCTGGATGACATGCTGCGTCCGGAGAATATGACGGATCCAAGGGAAATCCCTAAATAGATGCACGGATTTGAACAATCACTTATTTCAGTTAACAGTAGTTAACAGTAGTTAACCTTTGGTTATCATCGGAATTCGAGAATCAGGTTTCAGGCTATGTGTTTCAGCCCTTATGATTCTTCTTCCTAACACCTGAAACCTTAACCAGCAAAGGTGCTGCCATGAAAAAATTCTGGGTCTTTGTTTTTACGGTGTGCCTCCTCATCGTTCCACATTCCTGGGCCGGTGAAATTGAACGTATCCAAGAAAAGGGTGAGATAACCGTATCACTTAATCAAGGATACCCGCCTTTTGCCATGAAAAAAGACAGCAAACTCTTTGGATTGGACGTTGATCTGGCCAACCTGATGGCCGATTATCTAGGGGTGAAAGTCCGGTTCATCCAGCCGGAAAGTTATGACCAGCAGATCCCCAAGCTGCTGTCCGGAGAGTCAGATATTATCATCGCTGCCATGACCCGCACGGTCCGACGCGGGCTTCAGGTAAACTTCACCAAACCCTACTACGAGGTGAGTCAAGCCGCCCTGGTGGATAGAAAACTCATTGGACCGCAGACCTCTTCTTATTTCGACTTGACCGACATCCCCGGCTTGACGCTGGGGGTCAAGGCCGGAACCACCCACGAAACATTTGCTCGCCAGCTATTTCGGGCCGGTGCCATCAAAACCTACCCCACGGCAGCAGAGGCGGCAGAAGCACTCACCAGAGGCGAAGTAAACGCCATGGTGGCGGATTCTCCTTTTGTGCGGGTCTGGCGCTCCACTCACCCTAAGCAGTACGCCCGCATCAGGGCATTGCTGGAACCGGTAACCAGAGAGACCTACGGATTTGCCATCCGCAGGGGAGATGAGGATTTTCTGAACTGGCTCAATCTGTTTATTGACCAGGTCACTGCCGACGGGACCTTGGCGATGCTCAAATATGAATATTTCGAGCGCATGTCCTGGGCCGGTGCTCAATATGCCCAGACAAAGATGCCGACCCGGGCCGAGCTGTTAAAAAACAGGTTTTTAGATAAGCGAAAAAAGCAGATTGAAAGGCTGCGCAGACAACTGCCTTTGCAGGGGGATGCCTACGAGTGATGTGGCTTGATCGCTAGCCGCTCCATGCTGATCGACTGGCGATTTTTTTCTTTAACATATACAGGAGTGCCGTTATGAGACTGTTCAGTTGGTATTTCAAAATTAATCTGCTGGTGCGGATACTGCTGGGACTCATCCTGGGGGCTGTCGCCGGTTTTGTTTTCGGACCTCAGATCGAGTGGGTAAGTCCCCTCGGAGACATATTTGTGCGACTGCTGAAGATGATTGTCGTGCCGGTGGTGATGTTTACCCTGGTCGTCGGGGCTGCCAGCGTCCATCCGGCCCGCCTGGGCCGCGTGGGGGTAAAGGCGCTGGGGATTTACATGATCACCACGGCATTTGCCGTGGCCCTGGGGCTGATTTTTGGCAACCTGTTTCAGCCGGGCAAGGGAATGCAGCTTACCGCCGCAGCCGGGGCCGAGTTTAAACAGGCCATGAAAACCCCGTCACTGGTGGATACAGTGGTAAACATCGTGCCCGTAAATCCCTTTAATGCCATGGTGCAGGGAAATATCCTGCCCACCATATTCTTCTGCCTCCTTTTCGGCATCGGCATCGCCTATCTGCGCGAAAACGAGGATGAACGGATTCGCAACGCGGCTACTACCCTCTTTAACTTCTTTGACGGTGGCGCCGAAGTGATGTACAAGATCGTTCACTGGATCCTCGAATACGCCCCCATCGGTGTGTTTGCCCTCATCGCGGTAGTTTTTGCCAAACAGGGGGCCCACGCCATCGGTCCCCTGGGCCTCACCACGGCGGCAGTTTACCTGGCCATGCTGAGCCATATGCTGATCGTTTACGGCGGGGCGCTGTCCCTTTTTAAAATCAACCCGATAAAATTTTTTCAGAAAGCCAAGGAAGCTATTATTACGGCTTTTGTCACCCGCAGCAGCGGCGGCACCCTGCCCGTGAGCATGGAAACGGCGGATGAGGAAATGGGCATTTCCAAGGGGGTCTATTCATTTTCGTTGCCTCTGGGGGCTACCATCAACATGGACGGCACGGCTATATACCAGGGAGTTTGCGCCATCTTCATCGGGTTCGCCATTGGTTCGCCACTGACTTTTCACCAGCAGATGACGGTAATTGCCACGGCCGTGCTAGCCTCCATCGGAACGGCCGGTGTGCCAGGGGCTGGTGCACTGATGCTCATGATGGTGCTCAACTCCGTGGGGCTCAGCGTGGATCCGGGAACTCCTATCGCCATGGCCTATGCCATGATATTCGGCATTGATGCCATTCTGGACATGGGCCGGACGGCCACCAACGTCACTGGCGATCTGACCGTCACCTGCCTGGTGGCCAAAAGTGAACAGGCAATGGACATGAATTTCTGGCAGGCCGAAAGTGATGACACAGAATCAAAATGATAGTGGCCTAATGGAAATAACAGCAGCCGTTTTCTACAACCCGAAGGAGAATTCAAATGGACTCTATTAAAATGCCTGGAGTGGGCGCGGTGCCCACCGGCCATGCAATTTTAAACGACAATGTTTACAACAAGGGAACGGCGTTTACCCTCGAGGAGAGAAGGGCGCTGGGGATTGACGGGCTTTTGCCGCCGCTGGTTACAACCATCGAAACGCAGGTCCAGCGGGTGATGGGAAACTACCGTAAAAAATCCAACGACATCGAGAAGTATATTTTTATGATGGCGCTTCTGGAGCGCAATCTGACGCTTTTCATCCGGGTTCTGCTGGAGCATCTCGAAGAGATGATGTCTATTGTCTATACCCCCACGGTAGGCCAGGCCTGTCTGGAGTACTCGCACATTTTCCGCAGGCCCCAGGGTATTTTTCTTTCGGCTGAGCAAAAGGGTCGATTTGCAGAGCTGCTGAAACAATGGCCGGCCAGGGAAGTGCGCGTCATCGTGGTGACCGACGGGGAGCGCATCCTGGGCCTAGGCGATCTGGGCGCCTCGGGTATGGGCATTCCGGTGGGCAAACTATGCCTGTACACGGCCTGCTCCGGCATCCATCCCCTTCACTGTCTGCCGGTCACCATCGATGTAGGCACAAACAACGTGGAGTTTTTAAACGATCCGCTATACATCGGCCTCAAACACGGACGCATCCGCGGTGATGCCTACGATACCTTGATCGAGGAATTCATCACGGCAGTGGAGACCCTCTACCCCGAGGCGCTGATCCAGTTCGAGGACTTTGCCAATGTCAATGCCTTCCGGTTGCTGGAAAAATACCGTCGCCGGGTTTGCACCTTCAACGATGACATCCAGGGAACGGCCTGTGTGACCCTTGCCGGGATGCACGCCGCCGGCCGCATGACGGGCCGCAAGCTGACAGATCAGAAAATTCTGTTCCTGGGGGCCGGCATGGCCGGAACCGGTATCGGTGAACTGATCGTAAAGGCCATGGTCAATGAAGGCGTCAGTGAACACCATGCCCGCCAGCGGTGCTGGTTTGTGGACTCCAAGGGTCTCGTGGTCAGCCAACGGAACAATTTGGCAGCCCACAAGCTGGCCTTTGCCCACGACCATGAGTGGGTTTCCGATTTTGCGGCGGCAGTCGACGTCCTGCAGCCGACGGCCATCATCGGTGTTTCGGGCCAGGCGGGAAGGTTTGACAAGCAAATTCTAACGGCCATGACCACATACAACGAGGCACCCATCATTTTCGCGCTGTCGAATCCCACTTCCAAATCCGAGTGTACAGCCGTCGAGGCCTACACCTGGACCCACGGCCGCGCCATATTTGCCAGCGGCAGCCCCTTCGATCCGGTCACCTGCGAAGATCGCGTCTTTGTGCCGGGTCAGTGCAACAATGTCTATGTTTTTCCTGGAATTGGCCTCGGCATCATTTCCACCCGAACCCGCCGTGTGACCGACGAGATGTTTCTGGCGGCGGCAAAAACGCTGGGTGAAGCAGCCTCGCAGGCGGATTTCAAAATAGGCCGCCTGTACCCGGCCATCAAGGATATCCGGCGGGTATCGCTGGAAATCGCCGTTGCGGTGGCAGAGGTGGCCTACCATAGCGGTCTGGCCCGTCAGCCGCGCCCCGGCGACCTGGAAACCTTTATCCGCCAGCAGATGTATACTCCGTATTATCCGTCTTATGGAAAACAGGTATCAAAGCTTGAATTATGAATTAATATTTGACAATTAAGACGCTATCACTTTGTAGAATCAATATGGGCAGAGCATGGCGAATTGAATATGAAGGTGCATTGGATAATTTAATGTCCTGGGGAAATGATGGACAGGATATTTATTTAAATGACACTGATCGAAATTTGTTTTTATAGACGATTTCGGAGATATTGGAACGTTTTTAACTAAATATTAGAACCTAAAACGAGCTATTTTTTACTCGATCTGAACTGATCTCTTGGCAAAAAGTCGCTCACCTTAGGTAGAAAAGAGGAACACTTGATGGACCAGATACCCAAAAAAGTTAAACAATGGATTGACGAAAAAAAAGATCCCAGAAGTGCCCACTGGCAAGGCGGGCTTGAGGCAATACTGAATGTTTTTTCACCGTATATGGAACCTGGCAAACTGATTCCTGTCCAGCCTCCGGAAAAAGATGACCTTCCTGTTTTCAAGGATGCCCTGGAGGTCGTTGACCTAAGTCCCAACCTTACGGCTGCTTTTTTACCGCCATCTATTGCCGGATCCATTACCCCCCATGAATCCGCAGTCGAACTTCAGCGAATTGACAAGGGAAAACCATCCTATAAAATTCTGATAGCCAGACCCGGCAAAGATCTGAGAATTTTATGCGCTGAAATATCAGAGCATGCAAAAAACCCCGGAATAGATATTTTCCAGTCAGGAGCGTTATTAGGAACCTATAATTATGATACTCATCAGGATTGTATTACATATCTAACGCAAGCCATAAGGGCACATATTTGGGAAAGAGGTAAATGGAGCCAGGATGAATATAAGAGATACACGATTAACTGGTTTGAAAAAATACTGGATCTCGGCAAAGGCACCGTTCGTGTGGAGGAAGACTTCTCTTTTTTCCACAGCCCTACACTGATAAAAAGTAACAGAATCGATGCTCTTTTTACGCTTATTCTTGAAATTTTGCTTAAACGCTTCAGCGATCCTGATGGTCAATTTAAAGATACTATTTCATCGATCCAAAATATCAAAGACAAGGACGTTAGGGTTACTCAATCAAATGAACTTGCTGAAAGAGGAATACTTGAACTTCTGAATTTGATGAAGGAATTGGAAATTGTAAAATTCGACGAGTTTTCAAACACTGAGAACGAACGGTTTAAAAAAGAATTCTCAAGAACCATCCAGCAAATAACCGACAGGATAAAATAGGCTGCCTGTCCGCTTGGCAAATTCACGGTTTTCTGTAAAAATTGGTCCTCCTGCAATTATTTTTGTTTTTGACGGGAGCTTTCTGAATCAAACAGGGTCGCTAAACGCTTACTTTCTTCTTGATGATTCCATTAGACTTTTGAATCAGTTTGTCGATTTTGAATGAATCGAGCTT
The DNA here is from genome assembly GCA_034658755.1 of Thermodesulfobacteriota bacterium. Lineage (GTDB taxonomy): Bacteria > Desulfobacterota > Desulfobacteria > Desulfobacterales > UBA11574 > S5133MH16. Next base: position 10,931 of record JAYEFV010000162.1, read on the forward strand.
TTCAAACATGGCCTTTCCTGTTTCAGACCAGATATATTGAGTCAGGCATTCCCCGGCCCGTGTACACGTACCGCAAACATTGTCGCTCTCAGTACAATCGGTGATAGCATCCGAACCTTCCAATACTCGTACAATACCTCCAACAGAAATGTCTTCCATGGGTTTGGCCAACATATACCCGCCATAGGGGCCACGCATGCTTTTGACAAATCCAGCCTTCTTAAGTTTCCTAATGAGTTTTTCAAGATATTTTAATGAGATACTTTGTCTTTTGGAAATCTCACTCAGGCGCACGGGTTGGTTTTGCGCATTAAGGGCCAGATCAAGAATCAGCCTTGTTCCGTAACGACTCTTGGTTGTTATTCTCATCTATAACCTTTTGTTTCAGCTTGCCGGGAGAATAGGTGAGTATTGGTATTCAATTTTAGGGAATTTCTTGTTTGCTTATACCGTTCTTTATCTCTTCCGGAAGTACTTTGGGTAGTTTTATTCTAAAACAAGATCCCTGTTTCGGTTCCGAATCAATTTCTATTGATCCACCATGTTGTTCCACTATTTGATTGGCCACAAAAAGACCAAGTCCTGTTCCCCTGTGGCCTTTTGATGAGAAGAAAAGGGTGAACAGATTTTCTCGCGTTTCCCTATCCATACCGACACCGTTATCATGTGCTTCGAAGATAGTATGATCTTTATTCTCATAGACACGAAAAATAATTTTTTGTGATTTATCTTTGGATTTATCATCCAGGCATGCATCTATTGAATTTTCAAGAATGTTCACCAGTGCTGAACTGACGGTTCCCGGATCTATTTCAAAAAGCGACTTGGAATGATCAAATTCATAAACGAACTCTATATTGTGCTTTTCGGCTTTGGGTTTTATAAGTGCAGCCACTTGGTTCGAAAAATCCATAACATTAACCTGTGTCCAATTCAAGCCCCTTTCTTTTGTATAATAAAGTATATCAATGACCATACTGCTAATGCGGTGGATCATATTTTTAACAACTTCCAGAGCATCATGGATCTGTTTTTGATTCTCTTTTTTGAGGCCTGTTTCCAGGCGGTAAATACCACCATCAAGGGCGGTCAACACCCCCCTTATCCCATGGGACATTGAGCCGAGCAAGAGGCCTAAGGTGGTCAGGCGGCTCTGAAGTTTCCGTATTTGAGTTATATTGGTCGACATTTCCATGACCTGGGTGATTTGACCCGTGTCATCTCGTAAAGGTGCCGTCCAGGTCAGAACATTGTACTGTTCTCCATGTTGTGACGTAACCACTTCCTCGGTTTGATGCGGAATTTCATCTTCAAATGTGGCTTGGACAGGACAACCACGGCATGGTTCAGTTCTGTGTTTGTAAATTTCGTAACAGTATGATCCTATATGATCACCAAAATCTTTCTTAAACTGCTTGTTTGCACCGGTAAGCCTGAAATTTCTATCCTGAATGGAGATATAGCACGGCACCTCATCAAATAACTGCTGAAATAACGCTTTGTTCTTGTTGGCCAATTCAAGCGAACTTTCATAGTTTTTAAATTTAAACCATATTTTTCTCCGTTCGTATGCCCTTTGTAAAGCAACCTCCAGGGCTCCGCTATTTATCGGTTTGCTGATATAATCAGAAGCGCCGGAGCGGAGACAGTTAACACCTGCATCGATGTCTCCTTCATCAATGATCATTATGACTTGTATTTCGGGGAAATTATCTTTTACTTTACCAAGGAAATCTATACCATCCACATCCTGTAATTGAGTTCCGGAAATGACTATAGACGGTCTATTATTTGATATAACAGAAAGGGCAATCTGACTGGTTTCTGTTTTAGTTATATTATAGCCGTATCTGTTCAGATATTTTTCCAGAGCATTGCATAGCTCCTTATCCTTATCCACCATTAGTATGTTATTATTCTTTACGATTTGAGACATATTCAATATGCAATTACAGGGTTTATTTTTACATTGAAAACCTGGTCCTCCCTCCGGGGCAGAGCCCTCTGGGGCGGCGCCTGGGACAGGATTTTTATTGGCTCAGATCCTGGTTTGGTCGATGGTATCTTTTACTATTTTTAGTAGTTTGTCCCGGTCGAATGGTTTGGTAATGCTGGCAACTGCCTTATGTATTGCGTATTTGCCTCCGGTCAGACCCGTAATAACAATAACAGGAATTTTCCTGAATTCTTCTTCTTTCATAAGTTTACGGTAAAACCTTGGGCCCCACTCTTCCGGCATTTCCAGATCAAGAGTTATCAAATCAGGTTTTTCTTTTTTAAGTACTGTCATAGCCTCAGAACCATCTGAGGCTGAACAGGTCTCATAGCCATTGTCGCTAAAAAAATCTTCCAGATATGTAACGATATTGGGGTCATCATCAATAATTAAAATCTTTTTTGGCATAACATCTCCTCTTCCTTAAGTTTTTTCAAGTTAGCACCGCTACCCGACCTCCCCTTTTAAAAAGGGGGAGGGTATGACTACATATCTTTTATTTTATCAGGACGATTTACACTTGCCACCGGACATGTTGCACGCAAAACAACCTGTTCAACCGTGCTTCCAAGCAGCGCTTTTTCAGAGCTAGGTTTTCTAGTATGGTGTGCCATAACAATGAGATCAGCGTAATTTTCGCGGGCAAATTTTACTATCTCTACGTAGGGTATTCCTTCCCATATTTCGATCTCATAATCATCGAATCCTTTCAATCTGGGAACATACATTTTTCTTATCTTTTCTCTGGCTTCCATCATGTTGTCTTCTATCTCATCCTGTTCCATGATTTTTCCGGAATGAACGGAGCTGATATCATAAGCATGGAAAAGATGTAGCGAGCATCCAAACGTTTTTGCCACCTTATATGCAAAAAGAAACGCCGAATCCGCCGCCCTGGAAAAATCTGTTCCGAAAACGATATTGGAAAACCCTCCCCAGGCCGATGCAACCGGACGACCGATGATAAGGACGGGGCATCGTGCCGATTTTGTAACAGCCTGTAGCGTACTGCCCGTTGCGCTTCTATATGTATAGGTGCCTTCATCTTCCTCTCTGGTGGTCGATCCCATAATGATTAGATCTATATCTTTTTTGCGTGCAGCCCTGAGGATTTCCGTATTAGGAACTCCGGGCAGGGCTTCAATCGTACAGTTTTGATGCAATTCAAGTTGTCTTGCATAGGTGTTTTTCATCTCCTCCTTTACCCACCCAAGATAATCTTCATCAAAAGTTACGGTTTCACCGGTTCTGACGTCTGTTACGAATCGGCTAAACCCCCTCGAAGGAATACCGAGAATGTGAAAAACAATAAGCTCTGAATCGTATCTCTTGGCTATGTCAAAAGCCACTCTGGCCGCGTGGTCACACGAAGGAGAAGCGGTTGTTGCAAATAATATTTTTTTAAACATAAATCACCTGTCAAATAATATTGTATGTTATAAAGCGTGTCTCCCAATTCATTCTTCTTTTGGTTTGAGGTGCTCAGGGACTTCCACCATGTCGATTAAAAGAGGTTTTAAAAATGTCCATTTTATTCCCAAGTGATAGATTTCTTCCATATCCCTTATGGCATCCCAGCAGTTGTGGCACGGCGAAACCACAAGCTTCGCGCCAGTGGCAAGAATCTGGTCGCGTTTTACCTTAAAACCAATGTTTCGCTGCTCTCTATAACGTCCTATACCGTTTAGCCCGCCGCCGCCGCCACAGCAAAAGTTGTGCTCCCTGTTCGGCTTCATTTCACTGAAATCCTCTGCAATATATCTAATAATTTCTCTGGGAATATCACCAAGTCCTGCATTTCGAATATAATTACATGAATCCTGGTAAGTGACAGGCTCTTTAATTTTTTTTGCAGGGTCAATTTTCAGTTTTCCGGTCCGTAATGCTTCTGCTACCCATTCAACATAATGTAGACTTTCAACAGGCGGCTGTCCAGTTTTGATGCCTGCCCAATAAGGGCCTTCTACAATAGTGGCTCTGTATGCATGGCCGCATTCCGTTACTACCATTCTCTTAGGTTTCAGCCGCTCCATGGCAGCGTAAACAGTCTCTACCTGCATTTTGCATGCCGGCCAGTCTCCGGCAAACATTGCAAGACTCGTTTCTTCCCATCCCTCGCTGGGTACGGTCCAATTTTCACCGGCAAGATGAAAGAGTGCGGCTGCTTCAGCTATGTCTTGTGGATAATGTTTCGGTTCCCTGGCATTCAAGGTATACATTATATCCGCATTTTCTTTATCTATAGGTATTTTCAAACCGGGGTAGTCATCTTCCCATTCTTCTTCCATCCATTCGCACGTCTCAACCCAGTCTTCAGTTGTGACATCCATCTGGGCTCTGTAAATCCTGTGCATACCTGAACCT